>JAEDMN010000280.1 GCA_016302985.1 Kiritimatiellia bacterium
TCGCCCGCGCGCGCCCGTTCCCCGGCTCCTGTCCTCCTGACAAATCCAGTCCTCCCGTTCTTCGCCCGCGCGCGCCCGTTCCCCGGCTCCTGTCCTCCTGACAAATCCAGTCCTCCTGTTCTTCGCCCGTGCGCGCCGGTTCCCCGGCTCCTGTCCTCCTGACAAATCCAGTCCTCCTGTTCTTCGCCCCGCGTCTGCTCGAGTCTGCTTCCGGAGCTTGGTGAAATGGAGAGATTGTGTTAGAATGGAATGGAACAATTCCACTTGGAAGGAGTGTGTGCATGGAGTTTTCACGGCGGCATTTCATGGTCGGCGCGGGCGCGCTGGCAGCCGCGCCCACGGTGCTGGGCGACGCGCGGAAGGTCTTCAAGGTGGGCCTCGTCGGCTGCGGCGGACGCGGGTGCCAGTGGCGGGGCGGCGTCTGCGGGCAGATCGTGGACGGAAAGTGGCGCGGCGGCGGCGCGATCCACGACATCTCGATGGCCGCGGCGCGGCTGGGTTGCCGGGTGCAGCTCGTCGCGGCGGCGGACTTCGACCGGCGGCACGCCGTGGACGTGTGTCGGCGGTACGGCGTGGACGAGAAGATGGCCTTCGGCGGGGCGGACGGCTACAAGAACGTGATCGCGACCGACTGCGACATCGTGCTGCTCTGCACGCCCCCGATCTTCCGCGCGCGGCACGCCGCGGCCTGCGTCGCGGCCGGCAAGCACATCTTTGCCGAGAAGCCCGTCGCCACCGATCCGCGCGGCATCCGCGAGTTCCTGAAGACCGTGGCGGACGCGAAGGCGAGGAACCTCTCGATCCTCTCCGGCACGCTGCACCGCCATTCGAACCGCTTCCTCAAGCAGATCGGTCCCGTCCGCGACGGCGCGATCGGGAGGATCATGGCGGGACGCGTCTACCGCTGCCACGGGTCGATGTGGGTGCGCCCGCGTCGCCCGGAGGACACGAACGCGAGCTACCTCGCGAACAACTGGTACCACTTCTGGGAGATGTCCGGCGACCAGGTCACCGAGCAGGCGATCCACGAGGTCGACCTTGCGAACTGGTTCATCGGCCGTGCGCCGGAGAGTGCCTTCGGCATGGGCGCGCGCTGGCGTCGTCCCGCGGGCATCGGGGACATCTACGACGAGATCGCGATCGACTACGACTACGGGAACGACCTGCACGTCTCCACCTTCGGCCGCCACATGGACGGCTGCGCGAACCCGTTCGGCACGCGCCTCGTCGGCACCGAGGGCGAGATCTCCGTCGGCGGCCGGATCCGCCGCTTCGACGGCAAGCCCGTCGCGGAGGACCTGAAGGCCGTCGAGGGGCGCGACGACAACGGCCTCGTGATGGAGCACGCGGACTTCCTGTCGGGCCTGCTGACCGGCAACCTCGTCAACGAGGGCGAGCAGGTCGCGATGTCCACCGCCACCTGCATCATGGGCACGCTCGCGGCGTATTCGGGACGCCAGGTGCGCATGAAGGACCTCCTGTCGAACGAGAAGAGCGAATTCTACAATGGCTGGAACACGGCGTTCACCGCGCAGACGTTCGAGGAGACGGACGACGTGCCGCTCCCGAAGGAGGGCTTCGGCATCGTCCCCGGAAAGGAACCCGTCTGATGAACCGCCGCGACTTCCTGAAGGGCGCCGCCCTGGCGGCGGCCGCCGCCGGACTGCCCGCCGCCGTGAAGGGGGTGGAGCCCGCACCCTCGTTGTTCCGCACGAGGCTGAAGAAGGCGCTGATCTGCAAGCGCATGGACGCGGAGACCGCGCAGCGCCTGGTCGGCGCCGGTTTCCCGGGCGTCGAGCTGCAGGACAAGTCCGTCACCGTGGCCGAGGCGCGCGCGGGCCTGCGTCTCGCGCAGGAGCACGGGCTCAAGATCCATTCCTTCATGGGCGGCTGGGCCGAGTTCAACGCGAAGGACCCCGCGAAGCGGAAGGCCGCCGTCAAGACGACGCGGCGCCTGGTCGAAGTCGCCGAGGCCTACGGCGCGCCCGTGATGCTGCTCGTGCCGGGCCGCGTCGGCGGCGTCGAGATGCCGAAGCCCTCGCAGTTCGACCTCGAATTCGACCCGCGGACGCTCGAACTGAAGCGTGCGGCGGCATCCGGGGGCTTCGCGGCGTACGTCGCCGCGCAGAACGACGCGACGAAGTATGCGCAGGACGCGCTTGCCGAACTCGCGCCGTTCGCCGCGGAGCGGGGCGTCGTGCTCGGCCTCGAGAACGTGTGGAACAACCTCTGGGTGAAGCCGGATTTCATGGCCGCCTTCGTGCGCTCCTTCGAGAACCCCTGGGTCAAGGCCTACCTCGACCTGGGCAACCACGTGCGCTACGCGCCGGCCGAGAAGTGGCTCGCCGCGCTGTCGGACCAGATCGTGAAGCTGCACATCAAGGACTTCCGGATCGACCGCGCCGCGCCGAACGAGGGGAGCTTCGTTCGCCTTGGCGAGGGAACCATCGACTGGAAGCGCGTGCGGCGCGCGATCGACGCCATCGGCTACAACGGCTGGGTCTCGGTCGAGGAGAACGGCTGGACGGACGCGGAGTACGCGGACATCCTGGACCGCTTCTTCGCCGGCACGTTCTGATCCGGTCCGCTAGCGTGCCGTTTCGACGGTCCAGGCCGCGTGCTCCAGGCGCGCGGCCATTTCCTTTGTCGCGAGGATGCGCGGCGCGTCGGGCGTGTCCGGGATCCAGAGCGCGAGGGCGTGCGGGTAGTGCGTCGCGAGGAAGCGGGCGCCGTCCACGGGGCCGAGCACGAAGAGCGTCGTCGAGAGACCGTCCGCGAGCAGGGCGCCGTAGGCGGGGGGCGTGACGACGGTCACGCCGGCGATGCCGGTGGTCGGTTCGCCCGTGCGGCCGTCGAGGATGTGCGAATAGCGGATGCCGTCCCGCTCGATGAAGCGCTCGTAGGTGCCGCTGGTGGCGACGGATTCGCCGTTCGTGAGGGCGATGACGGCGGCGTATGCGCCCGTTCGGTCGAAGGGGTTGCGGATCCCGGTGCGCCAGGTGCCGTCCCCGACCACGCGGAGGTTGCCGCCGAGGTCCAGGAGGAGGGAGGGGAGGGCGTTCGTGCCGGCGGCTCGGGCGAGGTCCGCCGCCGCGACGTCGACGGCGAAGCCCTTGGCGATCGCGCCCAGGTCGAAGTCCGAATAGCTGGCGCCGCCGGAGACGCCGAGTTCGCGGAGGCGGGCGCCGACGCGCGGGTTGAAGGCGCCGGCGGACTGTTCGGCGAGGCGGAGCGCGGCCGCGTAGCAGGGCCGGACCTCGGCGGAGGCGGAGGCTGTCCAGTTCGTGCGGTGCGCCGCGGCGAGGCGGCAGAGCTCGGAGTCGGGGTTCCAGGCGGAGAGGAGGGCGTCCAGGCGCACGTAGGCGGCCTGGACGGGCGGGAGGAGCTCGCGCGCGCGGGCCGCGTCCGCGCGCACCACCAGCTGGGCGACGGTGCCCATGACGGGCCAGCGGAACGCCTGCTTCTCCTCGGCGGCGGCGGTGCGGCGCAGCAGCAGGGCGGCCGCGACCGCAAGCGCGGCGACGGCCGCGACGCGCAGGCCGCGCCGGGAAGAGGGCTGTTCGTTCTTCGACATGCGCGCATTATAGCACAGCT
>JAEDMN010000281.1 GCA_016302985.1 Kiritimatiellia bacterium
ATCCTCGAACATCTGGTTGCCGAGCACGTTGAACTTCGCCTTGTTCGTGCCCGGCTTCGCGTCGAAGCCCGCGTGCACGATCGCGCTGTTCGCCTTCGAGGCGCCCTCCGCCACGTCGCTGCCCGCCTCGAGCACGCGCACGTTCAGATTCCAGCGGCTCAGTTCCCGGGCGATGGAGCAGCCCACCACGCCCGCGCCGATCACGATTACGTCGTCCATGTCCGTCTTTCTCCTTGAAAAGCCAATGCGTCAGATTCTACCAAACGGCCCCGTCCGCGGGCCATCATTCAATCTTGCAAATTCGGAAACAATGACTTGCACGACTGAATCATGTGCAAAACTCTGACGCCCCGAGTCCGTGCGGGGCGGAGCGCTCGAGCACGGCTGGTACCTGACGATCGCGGGCCGCCTGTCGCGCCTGCCGCGCGGCTGGACGGGGGACGGCGCGCGCGCGCCCCTGCGCGGCGACGACGAGACGGGAATCCCGCCTCGCGCCTGGAGAAAGACCGCCCGGTAGGGACCGCCGTCCCGGCGGTCCGCGTCACCGCAGGATGAGCGCCGTGCCGCGCGGACAGACGAGGTAGAGCGTCTTCCGGTCGTCGGAGAACTTGAGCGTGTACGGCGCCGGCAGCGCGTCGCGGTCGATGACCGGCGTGCCGACGATCGCGCTCATCGCGGTGACGAGCGGCGCCTTCGCGAAGGAGCCGGAGATCGCCGCCGGGTCCTCGGCCGTCACGACCGCGCCCTCGGCGAACGCGAGCGCGTCGTTCACGGAAAGGCCCTGGCGCGCGTTGAGGTCCTCGGCGTGGGCGCGGACGCCCGCCGCCGTGACCGCGCCGCCCGTGACCATGCCCGCGCCGCCGACGGACTTCAGCGTCGCCGCGCCGGGGAGCTGCAGCGTCGCGCCCTTCTTCGCGCGGTAGTGCGAGGCCGGCGCCACGCTCTTCGCGGTGGCGAGGTGGAGCGTGCCGGACTCGACGCAGGTCGTGCCCGTGTAGGTGCACGCGCCGCAGATCTCCGCCCTCTGGGCGCCGCGCTTCGTGAGGCCGCCGCTGACGTTCTCGACGAGCGTGAAGGTGCAGGCGAAGGTGGACTTGCGGTCCGCGCTCTCCACGAGCACCGTCGGGTTCGCCGAGTAGTCGCAGCCGGGCGAGGTCAGCTTCACGCCGACGAGCTTGCCCTTCTCCTTGTCGAAGTCCGCGAACGCCGTCGCGCCCCAGCCCGTCGCGTCCTCGATGCGGATGCGCGCGGGGCCGATGTACTTCTGGCCGAGGAACGTCGCGTTGTTCGTCGGCAGGACGATCTCCGCGAAGCCGCGGCCCGTGGGCGCGTCGAGGTGGAACGGCTGCGTGTGGACCGCGTAGCCGTCGCGTTCGACGTTCATGCTCTTCGACGTGTCGATGACGAGGCCCTTCTCGAAGAGGACGAACCTGTCCGGGTCGCGCGGGGGGCAGGTGCCGCCGATGTGGTTCCAGCCCCAGGCGAAGGTCGGCACGAGCACGCCGCCGTTCGCGTTGATGACGCTGAAGCAGCCGTTCGAGAACGGGATGAACCAGTCGCCGCTGCCGTTGTTCCAGGAGCCCGGCGGCATCGTGGCCGCCGTCGCATCCTTGTCCTTCTTGTAGTAGCAATTCTTGTACAGGCGGTCCGCCTCGAGCGCGCCGCCGTCCACGAGGTTCAGGATGTTCGTGCGCGCCCCGTCGACGTCGCCGAGGATGAGCGACCCCGTGCGGACCACGCTGCCCGTGCCGTCGACCGTGAGCGCCGAGACGCCGCCGGCCGCGAGGCCGAGCTGCGTTCCCGTCGAGCCCACGCCGGCATGGACCCAGTTCGTGCCGCCGCCGACGTACACCACCGCGTCGCCCCCGTAGCCGATCATCATCGTGCCGGAGGCCTGCTCGTACGTGCCGCCCTTCTGGACGAGGGCGCCGTAGGACTTCCAGCGGCCGAAGATCAGGCTGTTCTTGTGCGAGAAAAGGCCGCCGTCCAGCAGCCACGCGCCGTAGGCTCCGTTGCCCTCGCCGATGTAGCCCGTGTCTTCCGAGGTCTCCTTCACCTCCGTGCCCGCGTCCTGCCAGACCGCGCCGCGGGTCCCGTTGGCGACGCGGATCATGCCGCCCGCGAGCGTGTGCGACCCCTGCTTCACGTGGATCACGCCGCCCTGGCCCTTCGCGCGGAAGGTCCGGTGGGCGTGCGCGCCCGGCGCGTCCAGCACGGCGCGGCCCGAACCGCGGACGTTGACGGACGCGTTGTTCGAGACGGTGCCGGTGAAGCGGACGACGCCCATCTCGTTCCCTTGCACGCCGAAATGGCGTGCGAGGTCGTTCGGCACCTCGGCCGTCATCCCCGCCGGCACGTCGAACGAGACGCCGCCGAACTGGCCCGCGCTCTGGAGCGCGTCGAGCACGCCCTGGATCTCGTCCCGCGTCCAGACGTGCTGCACGTTCGCGCCGGCCTTCGCGGGGCCGAGGTTGATGCAGACCGTGTCGTCGCGGTCGCCCGCGCACGGCACGCTGACCTTCCCCTCCAGGAGGCCCGGCAGCGTCGCGGGCGAAAGCGGCATCAGGCGGAAGCTCCGCACGGTCGTGCCGCCCGTCCAGGCGTTCGCCTCGTTGTCCAGGTAGATGATGCCGGTGTCGCTCGCCGTGGCGACCGCGCCGGGGCCGGTGATCGGTCCCGCCATGCACAGGCTGACCTCGTCGTTGCCCGTCGCGAGCATCAGCGTCTTGCCCGCGTTGATCACGACGGGGCCCGCCCAGGTGTTCCGCCCGAATCCGCCGCCCCAGTTCGCCTGGACCCTCGAATTCGCGTTCACGACCAGCTTGAACGGAACCCTCATGGTGGTGTTCCAGAAGGTGACGGAGCCCGCGTCGGTGTTGAGCGTGATGGTCCTGTCCGCGGTGCAGGTCGCGTCGAACGAGCCCGTCTGGAAGCAGATGTCCTGCGTGCCCTCGTGGACGATCGCGCCGAAGTTCTTCCACGCGCAGTCGAGGGACATCAGGCAGGTGCCCTTCCAGGTGAGCGTGTGGCCCTGCATGTCCATCTCGAGCGTGCCGCTGCGCAGGCCGCCCATCGCCGCGTCCGCGGTCAGCACGACCTTCTTGAAGATCTGGTCGCCGAGGGGCGTCCGCGTGTAGCGCAAGGCGCCCTGGCCGTCCGGGCCCGCGCCCGCGATCTTCGCGACCGCCTGGAAGCTGTTTTTCTGCTGGCCGCCCGAGTCGTGCGAGACGATCACGCCCGCGCCGGCCGCGACCACGACCTCGCCCCGGCCCGCGGCGTCCACCACCGCGACGTCGACGAAGCCCGCGTTCACCGCGAGCGTGCCCGTGTAGCCGGACGCCGCCGTCACGAGCTTCAGCGTGCCCGCGCCCGTCTTCGTCACCATGCCGCCCGTCAGGGCCGGCACGTGCTCATACGTCTCGCCCTCCGGCACGTCGATCGTCATGCCGCCGTCCGCATCCGTCGACACCGAAGCCGCCCAGGCCGAGGCAACGGCCATGGAGAACATACACGCCACAATCTTGATTTTCATGCCACCATTATATTGCCAGCTTCCATTCCTGTCAATTAGGGAATCTTGAGGG
>JAEDMN010000282.1 GCA_016302985.1 Kiritimatiellia bacterium
AGGCGTCCTCGCTCATCACCCCCTGAGCGTACCGCTGTTCAACCGTCGCCTCCAGACGATTTGCGATTTCGTCGTATCCGGCGTCGGTCAAACGCCCCGCATCCCATTCGGCATACGCCTTCTTCAGCTGCCGCAGATAGGTTGAATCCGTTTTTGCAGACATCGTCCCACCTCCCCTCAAAGATTTCCCGCCGCCTCCGCCCGAAGATCGCTGGCCAGCTGCACGAGCCGAGGAGGCTGGACGGAAACGTGGTGCGTATCGACAAGCCGCGCCTCGAAGTAAGAGCACTCGCCCCCATCCTCCTCCACCGTCTCGCGAAAACCGCCTGCCGCCCAGATGTCCTTCCATGCGTTCGCCGGCAGAATCGTCGAGCAGTCCCACCAGGAGAAGAACTCCTGGTACTGGTTGCGGATGAAAGCCCGCGCGGCACGCAGCGAATCATAGAAGAACTCCCCGTTCCGGGTGAGACCGCCGGAGTACTGCACTTCGATGGTGACGTGATAGCGGCGAGCCATCAATTCCGCGCGACGGGAATCGAATTCCTTGTTGTCCATTTTTACGTGTCCTTTCTTCAAAGGAGCCCCAAGAATGGTTTCCTGGAAATGAAGAAAGCCGGTACCCTGAAGAGCACCGGCTTCACTTCGACGTTTCCCGCACCCGCGGGCACATCCAGGTTTCCCTGATCCACCGTGGCTCCCATCACGCCCGTTTCCAGGCGTTCGAAACTCGGTTGGCAGGCGCGCAGAAAACGCGCACCACTCTTGATGCTCTCAACACACATAGTATAGCAGAACGCCCCTCCCAAAGCAAGTCAAAAGACAAGAAATCGCCAGTAAAACAAGGCGTCAAACGGACTTAAGCGACATAGATCTCGCGCTGCAGATCGCCATAGAAGGCCATGGCCTCGCGGGGATCGCGGAATCCGAGCGCCTGATAGGCGCCGCCGATGCTCGCATATCGCTGCATCAGCAGATCGCGGAAGCTCTCGGCCGTCAGCGTCCAGACGCCATCCCGGACGTAGTTCTCCAGAATGACCTTGAAAAGCGACTTGCGTTCCCCCGTCAAGGCGGCCCTGCTGCGTTCGGCACGCTGCGCCCGGAACGCGCGCGTCACCGGTGCGACGTCATAGGCGATGTCCAGCATGACGTCCAGCACATCGAACTCCTGCTTGCCAAGATTGCGCTGAATCTCGCGAAGCTTGTCCGTGCTGAAGCCGACGAGTTCCATCGCCTCGATGAAATCCCGGCGCTTCGCCATGTCGGCCCAGCATTCCCGCAGCAGCTCCGGCGTCTGGGTGGTCTTGCGGACCGCCTGCGCAAACCGCGTCAGAAACTCGGCCGCGGTCAGCATCTCGTCGTCGAAGAAGATCTTGTCCTGCCAATAGGCCGCTATCACCCGTCCGCTCGACAGCTTGACGTCAATCGGCTTCTTCCCCTCCTTTTCGCAGATGCAGGGCCAGCAGCCGCAATCCGGGCACGGAGGATGCACCTCGGGCGGACACGTACAGGGCAGATTTCCGCAGACCGGGCACGGCTGCCGCGGCTTGTCCCCGCAGACGCAGGGATTCTGCCGGCATTGCGGACACACGACGGGCCCATCCCAGTCGGGGTCCGTGAACTTGCTTGTGGCATCCGTGAAGTCGTAGATGGTGAAATACGGCTTGCCGTCGTAGAGTCGCGTGCCGCGTCCGATGATCTGCTTGAACTCCACCATGCTCTTGACCTGCTTCAGGAGCACGATCGAGCGGACGTTGCACGCGTCGACGCCGGTCGAGAGCTTCTGCGAGGTGGTGAGGATCGTCGGCACGACATTCTCGTTGTTGCGGAATTCCTTCAGATACTGCTCGCCCACGGCCCCGTCGTCAGCCGTCACGCGTTCGCAGTAGTGCGCCGCGTGAATGCCGCGCCGCCGAGCCTCCTCGCGGATGATGTGCGTGATCCGGAGCGCATGCTCCTGCGTCACGCAGAAGACCAGCGCCTTCTCGTTCGCCGGCATCACGTCGAAGAGCTCGTGGATGAAGTGGCGGTCGCGCTCCTTGATGCGGATGCGGTCCTGCTCCAGTTCGTCGTTGGAATAGAACTTGTCGAGATCCAGCTCTTCGCCGTTCGTCACCCGGTCGCCCGCCTCGTAGTGATACTGCGTGAGCGTCGAATGGCACTGCTTCACGCGATAGGGCGTCAGGAATCCGTCGCTCACGCCCTCGCGCAGCGAGTACTGGTAGACCGGTTCGCCGAAATAGGCATATGTCGAGCCGTTCACGTCGCATTTCGGCGTGGCGGTCAGGCCCACGTGCGAAGCGCTGCCGAAATAGTCCAGCACCACCCGCCAGGCCGACTCGTCGTTCGCGCCGCCGCGATGGCATTCGTCGACGATCACGAGATCGAAGAAGTTCTTCGGGAACTTCTTGAACTTAACCTCCAGCGGTTCAGGGTAGGGCGCGGACTCCGGCCGCGCCGTCCTCTCATCACATTCCCCCTTCCCCAGCAGCGTCTGGTAGAGCGTGAAGTAGACCGTACGGTCCATCGGCGGATTCTCGATGCCGGCCTCCAGGCGATAGCACGCGTTCGTCGCGAAGCGAAAGCTCTCCTTCGCCTGGTCGGCGAGGATGTTGCGGTCCGCGAGAAACAGGACGCGCGGCTTCCGGAGGCCGATGATGGTCTGTCCGTTCTGACGGCACCATTTCGCCTCGACGAGCTTCTTGACAAGCTGGTAGGCGATGAAGGTCTTTCCGGTTCCCGTCGCCAGCGTGACGAGCGCGTTCTTCTGTCCGCGACCAATCGCCCGGATGATGCCCTCCACCGCACGCTCCTGGTAGTAGCGAGCGGTCGGCAGGAACGGAATCTCACGGCAGACCTTCTCCAGGGCGCTCGACTCGTCCGTGCGGTTCAGCACGTCCAGCAGCTCCTGCGGCGTCGGGAAATGCAGGAACTCGACGTCGCTCGACGTCCCGAGTACAAGATCGAACGACCGCACGGCCACCCCGTTCGTCGCATACGCGAACCGCACGCCCAGCGCCTCGGCATAGTGCCGCGCCTGCGCCTCGCCCGCCCCCACGTCCTTCTCGTCGCTCTTCGCCTCCACAACAGCCAGACGACGCGTGCCGTACATCAGCACGTAGTCCGCCCGCTCGGGCTTGTGCGACCGTCCGTCATGCTCGATCCGCCCCGGCGCCACCTGCTGCTCCAGCGCCAGCCTGAACGGCGTACGATCCCATCCCGCCGCCTTCAGCGCCGGTGTGATCTTGCCATGCTTCGTCTGCTCCTCGTTCATGCCGCCTCCTGTGAAATATGCCGACCCACATTTGACATGATATCACACATGATGTACAATGCATGACATGAAAACAATGGTAACCAAGCTAACTGAGCGCGGACAAGTCTCCGTCCCGGCCGCAATTCGCGAGCAACTCGCGCTTCGTCCCGGTGCCGACCTTCTCTGGAATATCGGCGCGGACAAGACTTCCTGTATCGTGACGATCGTCCAAAAGCCGAAACGAAAAGGCGCCAGAGCCATGTTGGGCTTTGCGTCCACATTCCGCGAAACGCGCACCACGGCAGA
>JAEDMN010000283.1 GCA_016302985.1 Kiritimatiellia bacterium
TTCATTCACGTTTACGATTCCACGAGGACGGATGACATGAAAAGACGGACAAGCGGAAGATGGATGGTTGCCTGTGCGGGCCTGGCGCTGCTGGGCGCGCTTCGTGCGGCTCCCGTAGACCTCGCGGGCGGGGACCTGGTAGTCGGGGCGCCGGACGACCTTGCGGCGGACGGCTATGTGAACACAGCGGATGCCGTGTCCACGGTGACGCTTGTGTTCGACGACGACGCCGAACTGCCGCCCCTCTCCGGCGCCATCTGCCTCGTCAAGCAGGGCGTCGGCACGGTGACGTTCCCGGAGGCGCGCGACTACACGGGCGGCACGGTCGTCTGCAACGGGTTCCTCGCCGCCGACGAGCCCTCCTGGCTGGGCGCGGAGGGCGGGGCGATCACGCTCGCGGGCGGCGGCCTTTCGTTCTGGCGCACGACGGGCGAGCCGATCAAGCTGCTGCGCGCGGTGACGGTGGCGGCGGGCACGACGGGCACGCTCCGCAACGCGGCGGGCGGCGACCAGCTCGATTTTGGAAACAGCTACGTCTCGTTCAAAAACGCCACGCTGCGCCTCGCGCGCGCGGGCGACGAGACGAAGACCGCCGCCTTCAACATCGTGCGCAAGGACTCATCCAGCTGGCAGGGCAACGGCCTCGCGACGGGCGGCACGCTCGACGTGGGGCCGGGGACGACGCTGGGCGTCTGGGAGGGCGACGTCTTTGGCGGCGCGAACCACCAGACGGACATCACGCTCGTCGTGCGCGAAGGGGCGTCGGTCAATGCGGGCGGCAACCACACGCCGCTCACGCCGCACGTCGTTCTGGAGGGCGGCAGCCGCCTTCTGACGGACGGCGGCCTGCGCGGCGGCGGGGAGACGACCGCCGGCGTGGAGAACCTGATTCGGACCGTCTCGTGGAAGAACTACGACTTCAACCGCACGGTGACGGTCGTCCCGGGCTCGCTCACGGGCGCGTCGACGGCAACCGTGGAGGCGGCCAACGTCCACCTTGCGCCCCTCTCGCAGGAGGCAGTGATCGACGTCGAGGCGGGTGCCGTCCTGGACGTACGCGCCTCCCTCTGGCCTGCGCAAAAACAGACGAACCGCTCGCTGCGCAAGCGCGGCGCGGGCACGCTGCGCCTCTGCCGCCCGCTCAACATCGGCGGCGCGCTCGCCGTCGAGGCGGGCACGCTCCAGCTTGCCGAGGGGACCTCCCTGGGCGCGGTCGCCGCCGTGACGGTCTCGCCGGGGGCGCGCGTGGAGCTGACGGACGGCACGGCGCTCTCCCTGCCGCCCGGCCCCGTCTCGCCCGGCGGCTTCCTCGCTACCGCCGACGTCTGGTTCGACGCCTCGCGCCTCATGGGCTACGCGGATGGCGCGGCTGTTAACTCCGTACCGAACCTCGGCGCGGCCGGTGGCACGTTCGGGGCCTTCCCGCGCAGCGACGTGCGCCGCCCCACCTACGCGGCGGCGGCCCTGAACGGGCGTCCCGCGCTCTACTTCCCCGGCGGTTCGGGCGGCGGCGGTCTCTTCCTCGACGCCTACACGAACCACACCGATCAGATCACCCTCTACCTTGCGATGCAGTGGGACGGCTGGACGGATAATGACGGCGGCAACAACTGCCGCTGGCACGGGCCGCTTTCGCTCGGGCCGGCGACGTGGACGGCGGCGATAGAAGACTACGGCGTCCAAGGCGTCACCTATGTCCAGTGGGACACGACGTTTGATTCGGTTGGATTCCGCCATTCGGACGGCCTCACGCAGACCTTCCCGAAATTCGACGGTACGCCGCCGACGCAGGCGCCCATTCTGCTCGGCTTTGCGCGCGCGGGCGCCGAACATGCGGCATGCTCGTGGTGGACGGACGACTTCCCCGCGTTTCGGCGCGTGGTCGACACGGTGGAGAGGCCCGCCTACACGATTGACTGCATCGGCCTCGGCACGCGCCTCGCCTACGAGGCGGACGCGGCTTCGGGTACGGCGCGCGTGAAGCCGAACGCAAACCGCGCCCTCCGGGGGTGGATCGGCGAGCTGCTCGTCTTCTCGCGGACCCTGTCCGAGGAGGAGCGCGCCTACGTGGAGCGCTATCTGCAGCGCAAGTGGGGCGCGTCCGCGCAGGAGGCGGTGGCGGCACCGGCGGTGGCGGCGACGCCGGAGGCGACGGCGGCGGTCTCCGTGCCGGAGGGGGCGACGGCCGCGCTGGTCGCCCAGAGGGACGCAGGCGGGGACGGGCCGTCCGCCCAGCGGCTTGTGAAGGACGGCGCGGGCACGCTCGCGCTCGCGGGCGAGGTGGACGCCTACGCGGCCGTCTGCGCGGCGGCGGGCGCGGTGAAGCCGCGCGCGGCGCGCGGCGCGGCGAGCGTGGCGGCCATTTGGCTCGACGCCGACGACGCGGCGACGGTCGTCGCCGATGCCGAGGGGCGCGTCGTGCGCGTTGCCAACAAGGGCTCGAAGGGGGGCTTCTTCGCGCAGAACCCGCATCGGGCGGCGGGTGCGCCTTCCCCCTGCCCGACGCCGAGGCAGGGGACGCTCGGCGAAAGGACCGCCCTTGCCTTCGACGGCGACGCCGCGCTCGCCCTCGTCGACGCCGCGCCCGCCACGACGAATCGCCGCGCCGTCTGCCTCTTCGCCGTCTGTGTGCGCGACGGTTTCGAGGCGACGCCGGGGAAAGGCTACTGGGGGTGTCCGTTTGCACTCTATGACACGTCCCGGGCGACGTTTGACGACGGCAACGGCTACCATTGGGAGGAACTGGGCGAGACCTACAAGCTCTACAACGCCGGTGGCGCGGGGCATGGATGGGATTCGCCGTATCGGTGCGCCGACGGCGCGCCCTACGTCTTCGGGCACTGGGAGGAGCTGAACATAGGGCTGTTCGGGGCCGACTACGCCCTGCCGGACGGCACGCTGACGACCGACGTCCGTTCGACCAGCGGATCGAACAAGCCGCTCCTCTACGATCTCGTCCAGCTCGGCGGGCGCTGCCGCGAAGGCGGCGTGCCGCAGTGGTACGGGCAGGGGAACGCCGAGAACCGGATGTGGCGCGGGCGCATCGGCGAGCTGATCGTCTTCGACCGTTCGCCCGCGCGCGACCAGGTGGCGGAGATCGCGGCCTATCTGCGCAAGAAGTGGCTGGGGCTGGGAGCGGGCCCGGCGACGCCGCCCGCGTGCCTGACGGGCGGTGGGACGGCCGGCCCGGGGACGGCGGCGGCCTGGGAGGTCGCGGCAGGTGCGACGCTCGCGTGCGAAGGCGCGCCGCTTGCGCTCGGCGACGTGACGCTTCAGGACGGTGCGGCGCTCGCGCGGACGGACGTTGCCGACGCGGGGACGTTCCGCCTCTTCGACGCGGCCTCGCTGTCCTTTGGCGGCGCGGTCTCGGTTTACGCGCCGTCGTTCCCCTCCGGCGACGTGACGCTCCTCACGGCGGCATCCGTCTCGGGCACGCCGGCGTGGTCGCTCGCGGGAGATGGCGCGGGGGCGCGCAAGGTCACGCGCCGGGGGACGGCCTTCGTCATCACCGCCCCGAGCCTCTATCTGCTCATCCGCTGATTGTCCAGCC
>JAEDMN010000284.1 GCA_016302985.1 Kiritimatiellia bacterium
GGCCGCGGCCATGGTGGCGGTTGCCGATATCGAAAGCTCGAACGTCGTCGGCTACCAGAACGCCAATGTTCGCCAGAACCTCTCGGTCCAGCTCCCGACCTTCGAGGATGTTGGTGCCGAGGGTATGGATATCCAGAAGATCATCCCCGTTCCGGCGGAGGGTGAGGTTCTTGAGTCCGGTGACTACACGATTCAGATCTTCAATGACGTTGGCCGTGTGACGACGCAGTACGCCTATGTTCTCGGTGAGGACATCGACGATGGTTATGCCGACGGCTGGTACGAGGAAGACTGGGAAACGTTCGTTGAAAAGACGCTTGCTCCTGGCGAGGCGTTCAAGGTTTCCGCGGCTAAGGCTGGTGGTACGTTCCAGTATGCGGGCGAGGTTCATGGTGAGGCGATTTCCGTCCCTGTTCGCCAGAATCTTTCCGCGCAGGGCAATGTTCGCCCGACGGCGGTCAATATCCAGAGCATCGTTCCGGCGGTTGCCGAAGGTGATGATCTGGAGTCTGGTGACTTCACGATGCAGCTCATCAGCGATACTGGTCGCGTGACGACGCAGTATGCGTATGTTCTCGGCGAGGATATCGACGACGGTTACGCTGATGGTTGGTACGAGGAAGACTGGGAGACGATTGTTGAGAAGACGTTCGCCCCTGGCGAGGGCTTCCTGATGTCGGCGGCCAAGGATGGTGGTGCGCTCACGTTCCCGGCTCTCTAAAAGATTTCCCTATCTGTAATTACGCGGATAGGGGATAACAAAGGAAAATGAAAATGAAGAAAATGATTGTTATGGCGCTTGTTGCCGCCTGCGCGATTGTGTCGCAGGCCGCGACTTGCTCCTGGACGGTGACGAACGTCTATGCTGGAAACAGCACGGACAAGAGCACGGGCATTGCCTACTTCCTGACGACGGATATGCTGGCTGATGCGTCTTCGCTCTCCGGCAAGTCCGCCGCCGACATCACGGCCGCCCTCGGCAGTGCCTACTCGTTCAAGCCGACGACGGCTGGTACGTACTCGGTGGGTGCAGCGAACGCCGTTGACAATGCGGTGCTCGGTCTGGAGGATGGTAAGACCTACACGGCTTACCTCGTGATCTTCAATGCCGACACGGTTGCTGATGCGACGTCGTTCTTCACGACGGGCACGAAGACCTTCACGACGTATGAAGGTGCGAACAACCTCGCCATCCAGTTCGGTACGCAGAAGACGGCCTCGCAGGCCGCTTGGCCGGGCTCCGTCGGTGGCGGCGTCCCGGAGCCGACGTCCGGCCTCCTGCTCCTGATCGGCGGCGCGATGATGGCGCTGCGCCGCAAGCAGAAGTAAGCTAGTGGTCTAGCCTACCAGCAAGGCCCGTCCGCACGCCGCGGGCGGGCCTTCTGTCTAACATGCGACAGCGGAGATGCGGCCGATGACATTCACGTGCAAGTACAGGAACGAGCAGGGCGCGATAGAGACCGAGGTTCTGGAGGCCGGCTCCAGGGCGGAGGCGTTCGCGCTGCTGAAGGAGCGCGGCGTCGTGCCCGTTCAGGTGTCCGAGGGCGGTCGGCTGCCGGCGAAGCCCGCCCCAGGCGGGCGCGTGGGCGGCGCGTCCTGGGTACGCGGCGCGTCCGCGGGGCTCGCCATCGTCGTCGCGGCGATCTGCGCCTGGCTCCTCCTGCGCCCGTCCGGCCCCGTCCCGACGCCGGAGCCCGCGAAGCCGGAGCCCGCCAGGCGGCCCCCCGCCACGCCCCCGAAGCCGGCCCCCGCGCCGGAGCCCGGGGTCACGACGAACGCCGCGGAGACCGCGCCCGCCCCCGTGGCGGCCCCGCCCCCGCTGAAGCCCGCGCCCGCGACGAACGCGGCCGGGGGCCCGCGCTCCCCCTGGGCCGACAAGCCGCGGCGCGTGATCAGGCCCCGGCCGCCGAAGAAGCCGCGACTGTTCAGGCACAACAGCGAGAACCTGATCGCCGACATGCTCGAGGTCGAGCCGGGGGACTCCCTGATCGGCGAACTCCCGTTCGACAGGCGCTTCGTCGAGGACTTCAAGAGGTCGCTCGAAGAGAAGATCGAGATCCTCCCGACCGACTCCGAGTACGAGCGCAAGATGAAACAGGCGGTCATCGACACGAAGGCCGAGCTCAAGGCCCGCATGGACGCGGGAGAGGACGTGGGCGAGATCATGCGCGCCGCCCGCGCCGAGCTCCAGGAGACGGGCATCTACCGCGACCAGCTCATCCAGGAGCTCCACGAGATCCGCAGGAGCGGGGAGTGGACGGCGGACGAATACGAGAAGTTCGTCGACGCCGCGAACGCGATGCTGGCCAGCAAGGGCGCGAAGCCCATCAAGACACCGAAGGTCCTGATCAGGAAGCTGAGGCTCCAGGACGAGAAGAGAAAGGCGGCAGGAAAATGACGAAGTGGATTTTCATGACGGCGCTGGCGCTCTGCGCGCTGGCCGGAATGGCCGAGGAGGACGTGATGGCGCTGCTGCCGAAGCCCCCGAAGCCGATGGCCGAGATGACCGCGCAGGAGAAGGCCGCGTACAACAAGGCCCGCGCGGAGGCCTTCTCGAAGCTGACGGAGGAGCAGAAGAGGATCCTCGTCCGGCAGACGAAGAAGCGCTACGAGCAGAGGACGGGCGGCTACGTGCGCAGGACCGACGTACAGAAGGGCCGGATCGTCTTCGCCAACGCGCAGAGGGACGTGCCCGCCGCGGAGCTGGCGAAGCCGCTCGCCAAGCTCGCCGACTTCCTCAAGGTCGCCATCGACGTGGTCCCCGCCGCGGCCCCCGCGTCCTGCCGGAAGGACGCCCCCGCGTTCCTAAAGGAGCACGGCGCGAACGCGGTCGTCTACGTGGTCGACTCCTCCGACGAGTCCGCGCTGCTCGTGGCCCCTGAGGACCGCTGGGCCCTCGTCAACGTCTCGGTCCTGCGGGGCGGCGACTTGGCGGCGCGGACGCAGAAGGAGCTCGTGCGCGCGTTCGCGCTCCTCTGCGGCGGCGCGGCGAGCCAGTTCCCCGAGTCCCTCACCGGCCCGGTGCTCGGCGTGGAGCAGCTCGACGCGATCAAGGACTACGAGCTGCCCATCGACGTCCTGCAGCGCTTCACGGAATATCTCGAGGGCATGGGCGTGAAGCCCTACGTCCAGGCGTCCTACCGCACCGCGTGCAGGCAGGGCTGGGCCCCCGCCCCGACGAACGACGTCCAGCGCGCGATCTGGGAGCGCGTCAGGGCCGACAAGGAACGCGGCCCGGTCAAGCCGCTGAAGATCCCCCCGCCGAAGAAGTGATGGCCTCCTTCATCTACTACTACAAGACCGCCGGGAACGAGCGGCACTCCGGCGAGATCGACGCGCCCGACCGCGAGGCCGCCTTCGCGCTGCTGCGCGAGCGCGGCATCCGCGCGATCAGGGTCGAGCCGAAGGGCTGGGAGACCGGGCGCGGCTACCGCGGCGTGAAGAAGCGCGTCGTGGCGGCCCTCGTGCTCGCGGTGGCCACTGTGATCGGCGTGGCGGCCTACCTGCTCGGACGCGGCGGGGCCGCGGACGTGCGCACGGTCGTC
>JAEDMN010000045.1 GCA_016302985.1 Kiritimatiellia bacterium
GTTCGATCAGTTCGTGCGCAACATGGATCGGAACGACCGGAACAGTAACCTCCTTGTCACGTTGGGGATCCAGCGGTGCTTGTACGTCATTGACCACAATTTGGCTTTTGACAATGAGTTTGATCGTACGGTGTTCTTGCGTGAACATGTTCTACGCAATGCAATTGTAGATTGTCCCCAAGATATTAAGGATGAATTCCAGTCGCAACTGCGTGGAGTTTTCACTCTAGACTATCTTCAGTCTCTTTGGAGCGAGATGCCGACTCAGTGGACTGATGATGATGGAGCAGAGTCGCATCTTCAGGTGTTGGAGACTCTGGCAGGAGGTGTGGCATGAGTGGACAGATGTATGCATGCATGGTTGTCCCTGTTGTGCTTCGTCCGTATGCCGAGACAGAGGAGTTCGGGTGCGTTGGCGTTTTGATGTATTGCCCCGGGTTGAATTGGTACGGATATCGGCTGGCCAAATCTACCGAGTTGCCGTTTCAGCGCGTTTGCCGATTCTTCCGAGAGATAGATTCTAAAATCTTCCGAGATGCGCTGAAGTGTGCACATAAGGACATTGAAGACATGATTCAATGTGCTACGGAGGAACTGGACCCTGTCATTCGAACTGAAGCTTTTAGGAATCTGATTCGCCCTCGTGAGAATTTCATCCGTTATGGAAGCCCGCGCTCGGTACTAGCCTCTGATATGAAGTCAGAGCTTGCGCATCAGTATGAAGTAATAGTTCAACGATCCTTCGTTGATCGGGAGGGCTATTATGAACAAAAGATGCGTCAGCGGGTTGCCGGGTATCTGCGTGGCAGGAACATTGCCTACGAGAATAGACGTTTTGATTTTGAAGGCGGACTGTACTCCTTCAGCATGCCATTTGTCATCGGGACTGGCGCGGAGACGCGGACAATTAAGCCGTTGAACTTTGTCATGAAGACTCCGAATGACACCATGGACCATTGGTTCAAATGGCAGAAAAGATTAACCTACCTTCAGGGCCAGGGAATGTCCAATAGCAGGATTCTGGTCCCGTTCAGAATGCCAGAAGCGTCTCACCCTGCATTCGCAGCGGCGTCTTTTGCCTGTAAGCAGCTCAGGGAACTTGCAAGAACGGTGGACGAGGCCGATCTGGCTGCCGAGAAGGAACAGGTTCTATCCTTTGTCTCTTGAGAGGGTCTTATTCGCCTAGTGTGAATGAAGGCGATGAAGTACCCTGACCTGACAGGCTCTGAGCGCCTAGCACCTCGCATCAGGCTTGTCTGCGGGAAGTTGATGGGGAAGGCCCTATTCACCACCTCTGGCCACGTTAGTTCTATGGTTCACTGGTTTAACGAGGCTGCGTGCGCGAGATTGGCGGGCATGTCACATCGAAGCGACTGGGCTTTTCCTGTCGCGACAGTGAGTACGGTAGAATATCCGGCGGAAGGAGTCTGACGCTCTCCGCCAAATCGAGACGTGCGACTTCGCTTCGGACCGTTCCGAAGCGAAATCCTACCTGCATTCGACGGAGACAGTCGCCGCTCACGCGCACCGGGGACCGGTGCGCCCCCAAGCTGGCGGGGCCTGATGCGGCCCCGAGCGTGCGGGGACATGTCGCGCGGGGTGGGGATCTTTCGCTCTGAATTATGCTATACTATCGTTCAGAACGGCGGGATGCGCCGTCAATCAATGGGCAACGAAGGGGAGGGGCACCACCATGAACGTCAACATCCATTGTCCGAACTGCGATGCGGAACTCGCGCTCGAACAGCAATGGCATGGACACAATGTCGAATGTCCGTATTGCGAAAAGAAGTTCCTCTTTTCCGACGATGCGCAGGACAGGTCCCCTCGGCGGAAGCTCCTCCCCCCTCTGATGAAGCCCGCCAGGGAGTACAAGGTCCTCACGCAGCGGGACAAGTGGTTCTCCGGCACGTTCGACCCCGATAAGCTCGAGGGCGCGATCAACGCCTATGCGCGGCAGGGGTGGCGGGTCGTGGGGTGCGCGACCGCGTCGGTGCCGGGCCTCCTGACCGAGCTCCATGACGAGCTGGTCGTCATCATGGAACGGAACTGACAGGGCACGGCGGCTTTTCGCTCGGGGTCTACTTCGTCAAGGGCGTTCCGGCCAGGCCCCGGCGCGGCAACGCGGGCATCATTGTTTTGAATTCAGGCCTTTCTGGTCCGGTCTGCTGATCCG
The DNA here is from genome assembly GCA_016302985.1 of Kiritimatiellia bacterium. Taxonomy (GTDB): domain Bacteria; phylum Verrucomicrobiota; class Kiritimatiellia; order RFP12; family UBA1067; genus RUG572. The sequence goes on from JAEDMN010000045.1 coordinate 2,177, forward strand.
CTGACGGGGCGCGGGCCAGAGTGCAGAATGGTAGGGTCGGGTCGCCGACCAGACCGCGTGGACACGGGGTGGCAAGGGGAGAATGACGGGACCGACGGGCATTCAATTCGCATGCCCGCCGATTCTCGTCCACACGGACCGCGCGGAGCGCCGTCCCTACCGTACGGGTCCCGTGCGTAGATGACGTCCTAATAAGACGCCTGATGCACCCGCGCCCGATGCCGGGTGCTGTATTTCTTCTAGATTGTACACGGCCAATCTGATAGAATACGGAACAGAGTTGAAATAATGCCATGCGTGGCAGGGGTGATGCGATGAGGATGACATTCAGGAACCTGGTGGGGGCGCTGGCCGCGGTGGCGGCGACGGGCGCGTGGGCGGACGCGATTTCGCTGAACTTCGGCGTCGACAAGAGCGGCACGTCCGTCTCGGGGTCCGCGCAGGCGGGCGTCGTCGCGGGCGTGACGGGCGACATGTGGAACAACCTCGCGGGGACGAAGGGGACGGACGTCGCCGTGCGCACCTCCGACCGCGCGTCGGTGGCCGGCCTGACCGCGAGCTGGTCCTGCGACAACCTCTATGCGTGGACGACCGACGTCCAGGAGCCGCTCATCAAGGACTACCTGGACGACAGCGCCGACCACCTCTCGATCACGGTCAAGGGCATCCCGTTCGCCGCCTACGACGTCTACATCTACTGCGCGAGCGACAACGAGAACCGCAGGTTCGGCGCGATGAACGTGAACGGCAGCTACTACCTGCACCAAGCCGGGCAGAAGACCGCGACGCGGGCGTTCATGTCCGAGCGCCGCTGGGGCGCGTCGCGCGCCGCGACGGCCGTGCTGGGCACGAACGTGATGCGCGTGCCCGGCGTGTCCGGCTCGACGCTGACGATCCGGCCCGAGAACCGCAAGATGGACTCCTGGCGCTGCGCAATCGCGGCGGTGCAGGTCGTCGAGGTCGGCCACGCGCTCGCGGCACCCGACTTCTACTGGTCCGGCCTGCCGAAGGACGAGCCGACGGGCTGGGGCTTCTCCAGCTGGGCGGGACAGGCGCCGTCCTCCTACCGCCGGCTCGACCCCTACGGCCGCGAGGTCGTTGCGGTGAGCGAGAACCGCGCGCCGTACTGGGCCGCGGCCAAGCCGTCCGCCTTCACGTTCTCGTTCGTCGCGGACCTGTCGGACTGCAACAATTCGGCCAAGGACTCCTGCGTGCTGACGCTCGGATCGCTCGGCACCCTGTCGAAGGGGCTCGTACTGCTTCGGAAGCAGGGCGGCAACGACGTCGAGCTGGCCTGCGTGGAGAACACCACGACGACGTCCGGTGGCAAGTTCTCGAACCGGGCCGCGTCCGTCACGGTGCCCGACGTCGCGCCCGGCTACCACCTCTACACGATGACCTATTCGGGCTCGGGCATCTCGCTCAAGGTCGACGACCGCGCGACGGTGTCGACCATGACGTCCTGCCCCGCGCTGTCCGCGGGCCTGCAGATCGGCGACGTCTACGGCAGCCGCAGCGACACGACGGGCGGACGCGAGGTGGGCGTCTACGAGGTCCAGGCCTGGAACCGCGTGCTCGACGAGGACGAGAAGGACGCGGTGTACGCGCTGGCCGGCGCCTATTCGCTCCGGCAGCCGATGGCCTTCCCCGCCAGCTACAACCTCTACGACAGGAACGGCGTCGTGACGCTCCCCTCGCTGAAGGAGGCGGGCGTCAAGTACGTCGGCGGCACGTGCGGCACGCTCCAGCTGCTCGCGGGCCAGACCGCGGAGGTGAGCCAGCTGCGCTTCGCGAACGTCGAGGGCGACACGAACTCGGTCACGTTCAACCTGTACGGCACCGTGAACGTGACGTCCACGTCGACCGTCGTGAACGCCGGCTCCGAGATCACCGGCTACCGGGGCGTCATCCTCGGCAACGAGGTCGGCGAGGGCAGGTACTACGTCCACGCGGGCGGCGAGCTGAACGGCCCGCACGCCTACCTCGCGCTGAACAACAAGGGCACCAAGGCCCACAACCTCTACATCCAGGGCGGAACGGTGCGCGTGCGCGGCATCTACGCGACGCTCCAGTACAACGGCGTCACCCTCTCCGCCGGCGGCGTGCTCGAGCTCGCGGAGATGCCGGGGTCGCAGGTCCTCAACTTCCACCTGGGACGCGGCACGCTCCGCGCCGTGCCGTACGTCCGCGGCGAGACGGTCCGCAACGGCTGGAACCTGCCGTCCCTCGCCGTGCTGAACTTCACCGACGCGACGGACGGCACGGTCGTCGACCTGAACGGCATGGCGCACGTGGCCGCCGCGACCGTCAGCGGCAGCGGCCGCTGCATCCTCGCGGACTCCTCCGCGTCCGGCGGCGGCTCCATCGCCTTCGCGCAGCTGAGCGCGTTCAGGGGCGTGATGGACGTCTCGGCGGGCGTCACGGTCGACATCGCGAACTGCCGTCCCCGCGGTACGCTGAACTTCGCCGCGGGTTCGTCCCTCGTCCTGCGCGAGTCGGTCGCGGACAGCGACGGCTACGCCATGCTGAACTTCACCGGCGCGCCCGCGGTCACGATGTACCGCGCGGACGGCGTGACGCCCGTTCCGGACGCGCGCGTGGTGACGGAGGCCGGCGTGCAGCGCATCCGCTACACGCCCGCCGAGACGCCCGTCGTCTCCGGCGAGGGCTGCTGGCTCGACTTCGAGTTCGACAACCGCTCCTACCTCTCCACCGGCGTCAACAAGGTGCGCCTCTCGGCCGACACCACCTACGGCATCGGCCGGAACGACACGGCCGCGAACTTCCGCGACGAGTTCTCGATCTACACCGCGTCGATGGGCTACACCACGATCGCCTACCCGCCGGACTGGTCCGCCGCCATCTACGCGACCGTGCCGCAGTACCCGCACGCCGCGGTGATGACCTTCGGCACGAACGCCGGCGGCCTCATCGGCCTGATCGCGGGCGACGTGGACAACGAGGTGCTGCTCGTGCGCACGACGAAGAAGGAGCCGTACACCGTCCTCGCGCGCATGACCGTGCCGAACGCGCACACCGCCCAGCACCTCTACGTGTTCATGAAGAACGGGCGCAAGGTCAAGGTCTTCCTCGACGGCGAGCTGTGGCAGACCTACGTCTCCGAGACGGACATCAACATCGGCAACGGCTTCCAGCTCGGCTCCGTGCACGGCGGACAGGAAGGCACGGGCATCCTGCGCTTCGGCAGCCCGAGCATCACCGGCGACTTCGACAATCCGGTTCTCACGGCCTCGTACATCGGCATGCTGCGCGTCTACGACTCCGAGCTCGGCGCCGACGCGCGCGCGGCCCTCGCGGCCGAGTTCCCGTACGTCTCGCCGAACGGACTCTACACGCGCGCGCTGCCCGGCGGCGACCTGGACTGGTCGTCCGCCGCGGCCTGGACGCTGCAGGCGGAGAATCCGGCCGACCGCACGCAGGCCGACGCCCCGGCCGCGTTCGCGACGGTGCGCCTGCAGGGCGCGGCGGCGACGACATCGACGGTCGCGGTCAACATTCCCGAGGACGCGCACCTCGAGTCCCTGACGTTCAACGGCCCGGGCGCGATCGCGCTCGTCGCGGGCGACGGCGCGGGCCGTCTCGTGAACGACGGCAAGACCGTGGTCAACACGGACGTCGCGATTGCGAAGGACGCGGTGGACGTGAGCGGCGGCCCGCTCACGCTCGCGGCCGGCGCGACGCTCACGTTCGACTGGCGCGCCTGGGACGTGCCGTTTGCGCTGCCGAACCAGGCCGTCAAGCTCACGGGCATCTCGGACGCCTTCGCGGCGGTGTCCTTCCTCGCCCCCGCGGAGCCGAAGGGCCGCGTCTTCACGCTCCGTTTCGCGCCCGAGGACGGCTGCTGGTACGTGGACATCGCGCGCCCGAAGCTCGCGCTCGAATGGAAGGGCGTGGACGCGGCGTGGTCCGCCGAGACCATCTGGCGCGACGTCGCGACGGGCGGCGACGCGGCCTTCCTCGCGGGCGACGACGTCGCCTTTCCGACCTGCGCCGCCGACCAGGCGGTCGTGGTCGAGGGCGAGAAGTCCATGGGCGCGCTGACGTTCGCGGCGGACTCCGCCTACGCGCTCTCCGGCGCGGCGCTCCATTCCACGGGGCTCGCGAAGACGGGGACGGGCGCGCTCACGGTCGCGAACGCGGTCGTCAGCGAGTCCGGGGCCGACGTCGCGCTCGCGGCGGGCGCGACGGATCTCGCCGACCTGCGCGGCACGTTCGGCCGCGTCGCGTTCGCGGACGGCGCGGGCGACGAGCTCGCGCGACTCGGCACGGCGGGCTTCCTGAGCCTGAGCGGCGGCCTTGCGTTCGGCGCGGGCCGCGAGGCGGAGGTTGCCGCGGCGCAGGGCGCGGAGCTGTGCCTGTTCGGTGCGCTCGCGGCGCCGGCCGGCACGACCCTGCGCAAGACGGGCGCGGGCACGGTCGTCGTGAGCGCGGACGGGCCGGAGTTCCGCGGCCGCCTGGTCGTCGAGGCGGGCATCTTCAGCATCACGAACGGCAACCTGATGAACATGACCGCGACGGCGGCGGATCCGGTCCGCGTGCGCGCGGACGGCATGCTGCGCGTGCGGGCGGACGCAGTCGGCTACAAGTACCGCCTCCCGAAGGGCGCGGTGGTGGACGTCGACGGCGGCGTCGCGCACATCAGCGGCAACAACCCCTTCTACCGCACGCTCACGGACGGCCCGACCTTCCGGGTGCACGGCGGCGGCCGCGTCCAGTTCGACGGCGCGAACGCGTCCCACGACATCCGCGTCGAGGCGGTCGAGCTCGACGGCGCGACGATGCACCTGGCCGGCACGGTCGCCAACTGGGGCGGCTTCGTCGCGCAGATCACGGGCGGCGCGATCCGTTCGCGCGGCGCGAGCGCGATCACGCAGCAGAGCGGGCAGCCGGGCTACATCGCCGTGCCGAAGCCGGATTCGGGCGACGCGCGGAAGGACCAGGCGCCGGACACGAACTTCCTCGTGCTGGACGTCGCGGACGGGACGCTGACGATGGGCGCGCGGTCGGCGACGGGCCTCGCGAAGACGGGCGCGGGCGCGCTCGAACTCACGGGCGTCGGCGGGGCGTCCAACCGCGTCGTCGAGGTGCGGGGCGGCACGCTCGTCGGCAACGCCGCGCTCGCGGCGAACGTGCGCAGCCTGTCCCTCGCGGACGGCACGCGCCTCGATCTCTCCGCGCTCGACGGGGCGCTGGACGGTCCGGCCGTGACGGTGCCGGCGGGCGCGAAGGTGGCGGTGGAGCTCGCGGGCCGCGACGTCCACATCGGCGACAAGCTGGTGTCGTGGACGGCCGAGACGAAGCCGGCGGGCCGGTTCGTCCTCGAGCACGCGCGCATCGGCGCCGCGCTCAAGAAGGACGACGGCCTCTACGTCGGCGCCGGCGGGCTGACGTTCGTCGTGCGGTGATCCTGCCGCGGGACGAGCGGCTGTCGCGCGACGTGCTGACGTCCCCGTGGCGGCGGCACCACGTCGGGTGGAATCCGGAATGGGGAATCTCCACCGCCGTCGGCCGATTGAGTTCCCCGCCCCGATTTGTTATGATACCGCGAAAACGGTGTTTCAGGAGTAGGGAGTTCGGACATGAAGACGATGAAGGCGGCCGCGCTGGCGGCGTGCGGGATGATGGCGGGCGCGACGCTCGCCGCGACGGTGGAGTTCGGGACGTGCGACAAGTGTCCGCGCCGGATGCGGATCTCGGACGATGGCGCGAAGGCGACGGTCAACCTCGCGCGGCTGCAGGACGACCAGCCGGACGCCGCGACGCTCGAGCGGCGGAAGCAGGCGATGGCCGCGCGCGCGGAGAAGTACCTGAAGCGCGCGGCGAAGCGGGCGGACAACGACCTGCGCAGCCCGCTCATGGGCTGGTCCAGCTGGAACACCTTCGGCGTCGACATCTCCGAGGAGATCATTCTCGACACGGCGCGCGCGATGGCGACGAACGGACTCAAGGAGGCCGGCTACGTCTACGTCAACATCGACGACGGCTTCTTCTGGGGCCACGACGAGAAGGGCAACCTCCGCTTCCATCCGCAGCGCTTCCCGAAGGGGATGAAGGGCACCGTGGACGGCATCCACGCGCTCGGCCTCAAGGCCGGCATCTACTCGGACGCGGGCGCGGACACGTGCGGCAGCATGTGGGGCGGCAGCGGCACGGGCGGCAAGGACAAGGGCGGCGTCGGGGGCGGTCTCTACGGCCACGACGCGTCGGACTGCAAGCTGCACTTCGTCGACCTCGGCTTCGACTTCATCAAGGTCGACTACTGCGGCGGCGGCAAGCTCGGCCTCGACGAGCGCGCGCGCTACACCGAGATCGCGAACGCGATCAAGGCGACCGGACGCACGGACGTCCGCTTCAACATCTGCCGCTGGGCGTTCCCGGGCACCTGGGCCGCGGACATCGCCGGCTCCTGGCGCACGACGGAGGACATCCGCGCGAACTGGAAGTCCATCCGCAAGCTCATCGGCGAGAACCTCTACCTGAGCGCGTACGCGAAGCCGGGCCACTTCAACGACATCGACATGCTCGAGGTCGGCCAGCTCAAGGGCGTGATCAAGACGATCTTCGGCAACCACGGCGACACGGGCATCACGCCCGAGGAGGAGACGACGCACTTCGGCATGTGGTGCATGCTTTCGTCCCCGCTGCTCATCGGCTGCGACGTGCGGACGATTCCCGCCTCCACGCTCAAGCTGATCACGAACCCGTTCCTCGTCCAGATGAACCAGAACAACGGCCTGGGCGTGCAGGGCGCGGTCGTCTCGCGCGACGGCGACGCCTACATCCTCGCGAAGGACGCGGACGTCCGCTTCGGCACGTCCCGCTACGTGGCGCTCTACAACGCGGGCGACGCGGAGCACGCGTTCACCGTGAAGGCGGCGGACCTCGAACTCGGCGGCACGGTCGCGGCGTTCGACCTCGTCGACCGCGCGGACATCGGCACGTTCACGGACACCGTCGTGGTGGATGTGCCCGCGCACGGCGCGCGCTTCTTCCTGATGGACGCCGAGACGCGCCTCGAGCGCGCGGTCTACGAGGCGGAGACGGCCTATCTCTCCGAGTACCAGGAACTTCGCGACGCGCGCAAGCACGGCACCGCGTTCCCGTTCCAGTTCGAGGGCGCGTCCGGCGGCGTGGCCGTCGGCTGGCTCGGCAACCGCGAGACGAACGACCTCGTGTGGAAGGACGTCCGCATCGTGAAGGGCGGGAAGCGCACGCTCGAGTTCCTCTGCGCGGCGCCCGAGGACCGCACGTTCTACGTGCAGGTCGACGGCGCGGCGAAGCCGCGCGTCACATGCAAGGCCACGGGCGGCAAGTTCGTCTCCATCCCGGTCGAGGTCGATCTCGCGGAAGGTCTCCACACGGTGCGGATCTACAACCCGACCGGTTGGACGCCCGACATCGACCTCATGCGCGTGAAGTAGCGCGCCGGAGCTCGGAGAGCGTCTTGCCGGTCCGTCGGCGGACGTAGCGCGAGAGGACGAGCGTGGAGGGCCAGCCCGTGCGGTCGGCGATGGCCCCCAGGGCGGTTGAATCGTCGCGGACGAGCTCCAGCGCATGGGCGAAGCGGACGTTCTGGATCTCCTCGAGGACGGAATGTCCGGTCGCCGCGCGGAAGCGGATCTCAGCCTGGCGCCGGGAACTCGGGAAGTCCGCCAGGACCTGGCGCGCCGTCAGGCCGGAGACGGCCTCGCGTTCGATGCGGGCCAGCGCCTTCTTCACCAGAGGATCCGGACGCAGGATGAGCCGCGTGGACAGCCGTCGGACGATCTGCAGCGGCGGGATGACGCGGAGGCGCGCGGGACGCGACGGGTCCTCCATGCGCTCCGCCAGCAGTTCGGCCGCGGTCAGGCCCGTCTGGAAGAAGTCCGGCTGCACGCTTGTCAGCGAGGGGATCGTCGTCTCGCAGATGAGCGGATCGTCGTCGGCCCCGACGAAGGCGAGGTCCTCCGGAATCGAGATGCCGAGCGCCGTGGCGGCCGACAGCGCGATTTCGCAGACCAGGTCGTTGACGCCGAAGACGCCGCAGGGACGCGGCAGCTTCAGCAGCCATTTCTGGAGTCGCCGCAGAAGAATGGTGATGTCGTCCCTTTCCGCGGGACGGGGCTGGAAGACCTCGGCCCGGCGGCCGTGCAGGGCGAGCGCCTTCTGGAACGCGTCGATCTTGTCCTGCGCCCAGTAGACGGGGTGGTGCCAGCCAATCACGGCATGGGAGGCGAAGTCGCGTTCCAGGAGTTCGCGGGCCGCCAGCTGGGCGATGCGGGCGGAATCGTGCCGGACCACCGACGCGCCCTGGTGGACGAGCTCGGGGGAATGGTCGAGGAAGACCGCGGGCAACTTTCCGAAATCCCGTGGGCGGATGTTCGTCGACGCACCGTCCGATTCGACGATGCAGCCCGCAGGATGCCAGAAGTCGAGCAGCGGGGCGACCAGGATCGTCCTGCCCGTGCAGACAATCGTCTGCAGCCGCCAGTCGCGGTTTCGCGCAAACGCCTGGATGCCCGCGAACTTGCGGGACCAGCACTCCAGCTTGGTCGTTCGGAAAACGAGAATCGTCTGCATGGGGGACAGTGTACACCATTCCGCGGGAACGCGAAAGCACGGCCCTCCCCAGTTTGTCGGAAATTCCAACGAGCCGGCGTTTCATCACAGGCATTCGTAAAAGTAGTTACAGTCTATTCGCAAAAGTATTAATGTCCAAGATCGAATATGCTAGAATACACTTAATCCGCGTTTTTTGGAGGTTGTCATGATGAGGGCAAAGGTTCTATTCCTGTTCGGTCTGGCGTGCACGGGGGTGCTGTCGGCGCGGACGGTCGCGCTGTGGCCGCTGGAGGTGACGGCGGACGGCCGTTTCGACGGGCGCTGCGCGATCGATTCCCAGAACGACCTGGGCGCCATCGACGAGTCCTGGCGCGTGGACGCGGGAACCGGCTGGGCGCTGCCGCCGAATCCGGACGCGAGTCCGCTCCGCATCCGCGAGGCGCTGAACAGCCGGGGCGTCGCCTACGCGAACAGCGCGACGAGGGGCGTGATCTGCAACGACGTCACGGGGCGCCGGCTCGGTCGCGACCGGGACTTCACGATCGAAGGCTGGTTCAAGCTCGACGCGCTGCCGGAGCAGGACAAGTTCGGCGTCGTCGTCACCGCGTTCAACCAGACCAACGACTCGAAGCACCGCTGGACGTTGACGCTCCGCCGCCGGCCGTCCGAATCCTACGCCTGCACCTGGATCCTCTGGGCGAACGGCGGCACCGACACCGTCTTCTCCGCCTACGAGAGCGTCGAGGCCTCGGAGGCCGCGCTCCTCGGCAAGTGGATCCACCTCGCGCTCGTCCACACCGCGCTGAAGGACGGACGAGACGGCTGGTCGCTCTATCTCGACGGCGAGAAGGTCGGCGACACGCTCTCCTTCCGGGGAGGCGAGGAGAGCTACGTGAACGGCTCGATCGACCTCTTCGGACGGCGCACGAACACGGACAACAACCTGCTCGGGTCGTTCGACTACTGGCGCATCTCCGACACGTGCCTGGAGCCGTCCCAGTTCCTCAACGCCGGAGGCGGCCCGGGGACGCGGATCGGGAACGACACGGTCGCCTACTGGCCGCTGGACGTTACGCCGAACGGCGGCGTGGACGGACGCGACGCCGTGGGCGAGTCTCCGCTGACGGGCGGGATCGGTTTCCTGGGCATGTCCAGTTTCCAAGCCTGTCGCGCGGGCGCGTCCGAGGCCTGCGCGTTCGCGGGCAATCCGCCGAATCCGACGGTCACGCTGCCGGACGGCAACGCGGGGTCGCTGCAGGGCGCGGTCACGAGCGCGAACATCCAGATCGACGGCGCGATGCTGAACCTGGGCGGCGACTTCACGGTCGAGGGCTGGTTCGCGCCGCGCACCAGCGACCGTCCGAAGAAGGGCGCGTCCGAACAGTCCGTCTGCTACCTCTTCGGCACGCGCCCGGACTATGGAAAGGGCTGGAACCTCGAGTACCGCGCCTACGGCGAGAAAAACGTCTCCTTCGTCATCTACTGCAAGGACCAGACCGACGTCGCGCTCGTCGACAACGCGACCGTCAGCGGCTCGTATGACATGGCGAACTGGTACGACCGTTGGCACCACGTGGCGCTCACGTACGACGCCGACGGCGGGGCGCAGGGCTTCGGCCGCTGGGAGCTGTTCATCGACGGGACGCGGACGGGCGGCTACGACAACCTCCGCGCCGCGGAGCCGGTCACCGACGCGCGTCCGTTCTGCCCCGGTGGCCGCGGAAACGTCGCGGGCCGCAGCTTCCAGGGGAAGATGGACTGCCTGCGCGTCTGCACGGCCGTGCTCGCGCCCGAACAGTTCATGTGCACGGCGAATGGCACGGCGGCGACGTCCGTCTACGGCCTCTGGCCGCTCAACGTGGCGAACGGCGTCGACCTCGATCTCCGCGACGTCTCCGGCAACGGACGTCACTTCGCCGACTTCGACAGCCAGCGCGACAGGCAGCAGATCACGCCCGTGCCCGGCGAGGCGCCGGTCATCACGAACCCCGATCCCACGCCGGGCTTCCGCGGCGACCGGACGAAGCTGCACGGCAGCGCGGGCTTCCGCAAGCTGAGCGGCTCCAACCAGCACCGGTCCTGCCTTGTGACCGGCAGCTCGCTCGTGCTGGACGCCCTGACGGGCCGTGAGAATTATACCCTGGAGTGCTACTACAAGCGGGACGCCGCGGCGACCCAGGGGCAGGAATGCCTCTTCGTCGTCTGCAACAACGCGAAGGCCCGCGTGCGCATCTTCCGCAAGGCGGACGGTCTCTACGTCTGGGAGAACGTCAGCGCCTCCACCGATCTCAAGGACACGAATATCCCCGGCACGGCCGACAGCGACCTGGTCGCGGGCGTCTGGTACCACATCGCGCTCGTCCACACGATGGAGACGGTCGACGGCGTGGAGAAGACGATGTGGCGCGTCTACGTGGACGGCGTGCTGAAGGGGACCGCGTCGCAGACGGCCAAGGTGTGGGTCGACACGGACTTCAACGCGCTGGCCGTCGGTGGCCGCTGGTTCAGCGACAACAACAGCGTGAACGGCAATCTGTCGTCCGTGCGTCTGAGCCGCGTCGCGCTCGCGCCGGAGGACTTCCTCTGCGCCGCGCCGAAGCTGCCGGCGGCGCCCACGGGCACGGCGGCCTACTGGCCGCTCGACGCGTCCGGCGCGGGACTCGGCAACCTCGCCGAACCGGGCCTGCCGCTTGTCGTCGAAGGCACCGCCGCGCCGCAGGACGAGAAGGCCGTCCCCTCGATTCCCCGGACGTCCGCGCTGGCGGACCTGGTCACGGGCGCCGCGCGCCGGAACGGCGGCTCGTACGCGCTCGGTTCCGCGGGCGCGCTCCGCGCGGCGACCGTCGGCAACGCGCTGTCGCTGCGGACGCCGTTCACGGTCGAAGGCTGGCTCAAGTGGACGCCCGGCGCGGGGACGGCGGACGAGGACCTCGTCGTCGCCGGCGATCCCGACGGACACGGCGTGCGGATCTTCATCGACAAGTCGGGCGCGACGCCCCGCCTGAAGGTGAAGGCGCGCGGCCTCTGGCCGTGCACGCCGTGGATCGACACCGCGTTCGACGCGGATCTGTCGCCGTTCGCGAATACCTGGACGCATGTCGCCGTCGTCTACGATTCGTCCGACTACACGGGCAGCTGGACGCTGTACGCGGACGGGAAGCCGCTCGGCGCGAAGATCTACAACTTCTACCATCCCTCCTACACGGACGCCTTCGCCGTCACGCATCTGCGCCTCGGTTCGACGTCCGCGCCGCTCTCCGGCGTCGTCGACATGTGGCGCGTGACGATGTCCGCGCTCACGCCCGCGGAGTTCCTCTGGGACACCCCGAAGGGCGCGACGATCTTCATCCGGTAGGCGGGCGGGGACGTGGAACGTAGAAGGTTGAAGGTAGAAAGTAGAAGACTGAAGGTAGAAGGTTGAAGGTTGATGGTAGGGTCCGTTGTCCCCAACGGACCGCAAGGATTGGACTGCGCATGAAAAAAATCTTTTTCGCCACGGTGTTCCTGCTGGCGGCCGGCGCGTCGGCGTATGAGCCGATCGTCCTACAGGCGAAGGACTTCTCGCTGGCGACGGGGAATCCCTCGCTGCAGATGTGGCAGAAGGATGCGGCCGTGGTGCCCGTGTGGTCGCTTTCGGGCGGACAGCTCGGACAGTCCGTCGTCGCGACGACGCCTCCGCTTCCGGCGGACTGCGGGGGCGTGAAGATCGAGCTCCTCGTCGTCAACAACGAGAAGACGGCGAACGACACGTTCACGGACGTCTACCGCGTCGACGTGGCCGAACTCGTGCCTGGCGTGCCGGTGAAGACCACGAGCGGGAAGCCCGTGATGAACCGCCTCGCGCCGCAGCCCTGGACGCTGCGTGGACTCGAGATTGAATCGTACGTGGTCGTGCAGGGCGGCGCGCCGCTCACGCTGCGTGTCCGCCGCGAGCCGGGCGACCGGTCCGACACCTACGACCGTCCGTCCGGACTCGTCCAGGTGCGCGTGACGCCGCTCGCCGCGCCGCCGAAGGCCTTCAAGGTCGAGGACCGTCCGGGCTACAACTCCTGGCCGATGATGCAGTCCATCGGCGACAAGCTTGTCTGCACCTACAGCCGCGGCTCGGGCCACACGATCGACGAGGGCATCCGCGACGCCTATGCGCGCACGTCGACGGACGGCGGCCGCACCTGGACGCCGGAGGTCTGCTTCGCGAAGGATCCGGGCGTGGGCGAGGTGATGATCGGCAAGGGGACCGACCTCAACGGCGCCGCGCTCTTCTGGGTGCGCTGCTTCGGGAAGCCGAAGGCGCATCACGACCTCTACCGCACGACGGACGGCGTGACGTTCGAGAAGATCGCCGAGCCCGAGCTGAGTCCGTTTCCGATGCAGATCACGGACATCTTCCACGTGGACGGCAAGCTGATGGCGCTCTGGTTCGCCACGCGCTACCGGGAGGGCGAGGACGACAACCACTGGGGCACGTTGACGAGCGAGGACAACGGCCGCACCTGGAAGCAGACGACCATGGAGCTCGTCCGCCAGAAGGCCGAGCTGCCGACGGAGCCGTGCGTGGTCAACCTCGGCGGCGGCCGCTTGCTCGGCCTCGCCCGCACGGAGAACGGCGGCGATTCGCTCGCGAGCCAGTTCCAGCTGACCTCCCTCGACAACGGCGTCACCTGGAAGAAGACACGCACGAACATCCGCGACGTCCTGGCCTCCTCGCCCTCGCTCATCTACGACAGGGAGACGGGGCTCGTCTACAACTACTACTACGAGCGCGGCCGCCACGTCGTGAAGTGCCGCGTGGCGAAGGCGGACGCCATCTTCGACCATCCCTTCGACTGGCCCCTGCCGCAGCCCGTGCTGATCGGCGACGAGAAGCGTCCGCACGACGCCGGCAACGTGAACGCCGTCGAGATGAACGGCCACCACTACCTCACCTACTACTCGGGCACGGACAAGGACACGGCGGTGTATGTCGCGCCCGGTCTCAAGTGACGTCGGAGCCTCC
>JAEDMN010000046.1 GCA_016302985.1 Kiritimatiellia bacterium
CTCGCGCCCGGCAAGCCCGTGAAGCTGAGCAACAGCGGCGTCTACCACTCGAACGCGGCCGCGCTCGACCTCAACGGATTCGACCAGAGCGTCGGGCGCCTCACGGCGGGCTACCAGCCCAAGGACTATCCGAACGACCCCGTGACGCTCAAGAGCGAGACGCCGGCGGTGCTCGAGGTCGCGACCGCGGCTTCGAACAACGACGTCGTGCCGCTGCGCGTGCAGGGCGCGGCCGGATTCCGCTTCGCGGCGCCGGGCTCGTTCGCGTTCACGAACTTCCTCTGCACGACGACGGGTTCGCTCGACGTGCAGCAGGGCACGGTGAAGATCTGCGCGGGCGCGGGCTGGACGGCCACGACGAACGTCGTCGTGGGCGCGGCGGGCGTGCTCGAGGTCGGTCCCGGCGCGGGCGCGACGGCGTTCGGTCCGCAGCAGGGCCGCAGCGCGGCCGACGTCACGCTCGTCCCCGGCGGCACGTTCACGATCGCCGCCGGCGAGACGGCGACCGTGCACGCGGTGACCATCCACGATCCGGAGACGGGCAAGGACCGCTTCGTGACGCCGGGCCTCTACGGCGCGGCGGACACGACGGCGAAGGGCGCGCATGGCGTGGACTGGATCCAGGGCGCGGGTCTGCTGAACGTCGCGGCCTCGTTCGAGAAGGGCACGATCTTCCTGGTCCGGTGATTGTTTGATGGTTCGGTTGTTTCGGGGGCGCACCGGTTCCCGGTGCACACAATAAAGGAGATGGAGCATGAATAGGTTTGCACTTGCCTGCGCGGCGCTGGCCGTGGCGGGATCGGCGTTCGGCTCGGCGTGGAGCAACACGGGCCGCGGCAACTGGACGACGGCGTCCAACTGGAAGGAGAACGCCGTCGCGGGGACGGCATCCGTCGCGACGAACAACGTTGGGGGCACCGTGGTCGTCGGCGCGGGGGACGCGATCACGTCGCGCGGACTCTACCTCGGCGTGAACGCCGGGACGACGGGCGCGTTCGAGATGTCCGGCGGCACGCTTACGCTCACGGACTTGGTCGGCCTCCGCCTCGGCGATGCGACCACCGGCCGCGGCACGGCGGTGATGACCGGCGGCGCGCTCGAGGTCCTGCAGGCGCAGATCGGCTGCGACGGTCCGGGCGAGTTCACGGTCAGCGGCGGCACGGTGACGATCAAGAACTGGGCCGCGATCGGCCGCTACGCGAACGGCAAGGGGAAGATGACGATCACCGGCGGCGCCGAGGTGACCTGCATCCGGAACGGCTCGGCGAACACCTGCCTTTTCGTCGCGGAGGAGGGCGAGGGCGAGCTCGTCATCGAGGACGGCGGCAAGCTGACGTTCACCACGGACAACCAGTGCGGCTTTGTCTCGCCGAACAACGGCAAGGGCCGCGGCACGACGTGGCTGAAGACGGGCGGCACGATCGCGACGCGCGAGTTGCACATCCAGGCCGCGGGCACCCGCTTCATCCTCGACGGCGGCACGATCGTCGCGAACGCGGGAACAGGCACGTTCATCGGGAACAAGGGCTCCTTCGAGATCACGGACAACGGCGGGGCGATCGACATCGGCGCCGTCGACCGCACGGTCTGGATCGGCTTCGACGCGTACGCGGGTTCGACCGGCGGCGTGATCGCGAAGCGCGGCACGGGCACGCTCACGCTCAACTACTCCGGCACCTACCGGGGCGGCTGGGACATCCAGGCCGGCACGCTGAGCGTGGCCGGTCCGCACATGCTGATGGGCTACGCCACGGCGCCGATCACGGTCGCCGCGGGCGCGAAGCTCGCGCTCGGCAAGTACTGGACGGACGCGCAGGTCGCCGCGCTCAAGGCGAATCCGAACTTCTCGGCGGCGGACGGCGACGCGGCGGTCACGCGCGCGGCGCACGACCCGACGGCCGCGATCGAGCTCTTCTCGCAGGACGGCTACACGATCCACGTCGCGGGACAGACCTTCGGCGCGCCCGTGAAGAAGACGGGCACGGGCACGCTCGTCATCGACGAGCCATGCGTGTTCCAGGGCGGCGTGACCGTCGAGGCGGGCATCCTCGAGGCGGACTGGGAGACGAGCGGACTCAAGGACACGCACGTCGTCCTCGGGGGCGGCTCCAGCCCGGGCTCGCCCGGCTTCCTGCGCGTCCGCGGCGTGGGCGGCACCTTCGCGCCCGTGCTCGGCACGTCGGGCAACACGGTCGAGCTCAGGACGTTCTGCGGCATCCTGCCCGGGGACGGTCCGATGACGCTCGACTTCTTCGGCGACGGCCGCATGCTCCAGCTGATGACCGGCGGCTGCCAGTTCACCGACCTCGTCATCAACGATCGCAAGGACTGGCCCGTCCATCTGCGCAACCCGATCGACCTGAACGGACAGGGCCGGACGCTCAAGACGCGGAATTCCGCGCCGCTCTACATGGACGGCGGCCTCACGAACACGACGGGCAACGGCGTGCTCTACTTCTGGGACGGCAACGCCGTTTTCCCGGACGTGCCCGGAAAGGGCGCAGACGTCTTCGCCTACCGCCTCAATCCGCGCAGCGGCACGTGGCTCTTCACCAACGCGGTCGTGCGGACGTCGAACGACATCATTGTCGGCAACAACGACGCGAGCAGCGGCAGGGCGCTTGTCACGTACAAGGACTGCGACAAGCGTTCCACGGACGGCTGGGACTACGTGAACGGCGCGACGGGCACGACCGTCACCGTCGACGGCGGCACGTACTACTCCGCCGGACAGCTCAACGTCGGCTATACGGCGGCGGGCCGCACCGGCACCTTCGTCATGACGAACGGCGCGGACGTCTCGGTGAACAAGATCGCCCAGTGGAGCGGCGACGTCTACCAGTATTCGGGCAAGCTGACGCTCCGGAACGAGACCTGGACCGGCCATGACAACACGGATGGCACGCATGCGCCCGGGTCGGGCTATGCGCGGCACGTCATGTATGGCGGCGAAATCTACGCGGGCGACGGCGTCAACTGGCAGATCGGCTCGTACGGCAAGGGCCTTCTGTGGATGCTCGGCGGTTCGGTCAACGTCGCCGCCTATCCCTGCGTCGGACGCCGTCCCGGTTCCGTGGGCGAGTTCCGTCTGCACGGCGGGTCGTTCTATCACCGCAAGCACGTGTCCAACAACAACAACCTCTTCTTCGTCGCCGAAGAGGGCACGGGCTTCATGTCCGTCGCGAACGGGGGACGCTTCGAGACGGAGAACGCGTACGGCATGCAGGTCTCGTCGAAGGCGACCGCGCAGGGCGCGCTCATGCTGTCCCCGGACGGCACGGTCGTCGCGAGCCGCGTCTACGGCTCCGGTTCGTCCATCTCCGACGGCGTCGTCTTCAACGGCGGCACGCTCGTCGCGCGGTCCGGCGACTACAAGTCGGGACTGCTCAACGACAACCTCGACCGCCATGCGGTGACGCCCTACGGCGGTGCGATCGACACGAACGGCAAGGGCGACTTCACGCTGACGAAGGCGCTCGTGGCGGCGACGACGGCCCAGGACCTCGCCGAGTCGATCGCGTACCGCTGGTCCTTCCGCGACGGTTCGCTCGCCGACGGGATCGCGGGCGCGGCGGCCGCGCTCACGGGCGACGCGTCCAGGTTCGAGCGGACGGACGGCACGCTGGCCCTCAAGGGCGGCGCGATGGGCACGGCCTGCGTGAAGCTCGGCACGGACCTCCTTCCGGAAGATGGCCGCGGCGCGACGCTCGAGTTCTGGTTCACGCCGAACGAGGACCGCGCCTGGACGCGCCTCTTCAACTTCGGCAAGAACGGCAACGAAATGTATCTCGCTCTGCGCAACAACGACCAGATGCCGATTTTCACGATCAACGGCTTCACCTCCGTCGCGCTCACCCACAAGCTGGCCGCGGGACGGCGGTACCACGCCGCGTGCTCGGTCGGGCAGGTCCCCGACGGCCGCTGGGAGATGCGCTTCGCGCTGCACGACGGCGCGACGGGCGAAGCAATCGCCGCGGGGAGCCGCCTCACGGACGCCGGGTCGGCGTTCAACTTCGCGAACATCGCGAAGAACGCGGCCCAGAACGGCTGCTGGCTCGGCCACTCCTCCTTTACGGCGGACAACGACCCGAAGGTCGCCTACCACGAGGTGCGCATCCACCACCGCGTCCTGACGCCCGCGCAGATCGCGGCGAGCGCGGTGGCCGGGGCGGACCGCGTGTACGCCTTCACGAAGAAGGGCGCGGGCATGCTCACGCTCGTCGGTGCGAACACGTACAAGGCCGGCACGGCCGTCGAGCAGGGCACGCTCGCGCTCGCGGCCGGCGCCACGATCCCGGCGACCGACTGGGTCGTCGCGCAGGATGCGGTGCTCTCCCTGAACACGACGGCGCAGACGGCCGCCTCGATCCAGGGCGCGGGCACGGTGCGCGGCGGCGCCGTCACGGTGACGCGCGAGATCCTGCCCGGCGGACGCGATCGGGTCGGCACGCTCGTGCTCGAGAGCACGGACCTGTCGGCGTCCGGCGCGACGCTCGTCGCGGACGTCTCCGCCGATGGCACGTGCGACTGCCTCGCGCTGACGAAGGCCGTGAACGTGGCGGGCATGAAGTTCCGCCTGGGCGCGTCGGCCTCGCTCAACGAGAAGAAGGGCTACACGGTGCTCACGGCGCCGTCCGTCACGGGCGCGTTCGACGAGGTCGAGATCCCGCGCCGCTGGGTGCTCAGCGTGGGCCAGGCGGCCGTGCGCCTCTGCTTCGGCGCCGGCACGGTGCTGCTGGTGCGGTAGCGGGCGTGGCGCAACGGCCACCCACATGGCATCAGCGAAGTGGCACGAGCGCGCGACTCTCGTGCTGCCGACCGGTGAAGCGCAGCAGCGCCTCGAGGGTCGTCGCGGGATGCGGCGGGCAGCCGGGGATGAACAGGGCGGGCTCCGCGGGGAGCCTGCCCTGTTTGTACAGGCCGCCGGAGATCGCGCAGGCGCCCGCGCAGATCAGGAACCTGGGCTCGGGGGCGGCCGCGTAGGTCTTGTCCAGCGCGAGCTGCATGTTCTCCGAAACGGGCCCCGTGAGGTAGATCGCGTCCGCGTGGCGCGGGGAGGCGACGAAGCGGATGCCGAAGCGGCCCATGTCCCATGCGAGGGTGCCGAGCACGTTGGCGTCGAGCTCGCAGCCGGCGCAGCCGCCGGCGGAGACTTCGCGCATCTGGAGCGTGTGCTTCAGCGCCTTCGCGGCGGGGTCCGTCTGGACGGGCGGCACGTAGGCGGGCGCGCCCGCCTTCACCACGAGGTCCTCGCGCCGGAACACGCCGAGGCGGTATTCGCGGGTGAAGCGCACCTTCGGGCAGACCTTGGCGCAGCGGCCGCAGAACGTGCAGCGGCCCAGGTCCAGGGAGGCGCACGCGCCGTCGTGCGCGAGCGCGTCGGCGACGGGGCAGATCTTCTTCATCGCGGCGACTTCGTCCGCCGTGATGCCGGCGTCGAGTTCGGGGCGTCCGCGGAAGTCGGGCGGGAGGTTCGGCGGCGCGGGCGGGAACGTGCCCGTGCGGTAACCCTGTTTCAGTCTGGCGAGGAGAGCTTTAAGCATGGTCGTGCATCCATTGGTAGGGCGCGATGTCCCCATCGCGCCGCGGCGTTCGAAGGGCTACCGGTCGGTTCCGCAGTAGGAGAGGTTGAAGGACTTGTTGCAGATCGGGAAGTTCGAGATCTGTTCGCCGCGGAGCGCGTAGGCGAGTCCGGGCCAGTTGTGCGCGGACGGGTCGACGATCCGGTAGCGGCGCAGCTTCCCGCGCGCCAGGAGCGCGGCGTGGACGAGCGGACCGCGCCAGGCGGCCGTCGTCGCGACGAGGACGCAGAAGGGCGCGTCGGCACCGGGCCGTTCCGGGCGGGCGGGCGTCGCCACCGGCTTCCAGGCCGGATCGAGGAGCGGGAGGATCTTCGCGTGCGCCTCCTCGATTTCCGTGCGGCGCACGAGGGCGCGGGAGAGCACGTCGCCGCGGCCCTCGTCGGAGGCGCGGCGGGCGACGCCGACGAGGCCGAGTTCGGCGGCGACGTCCTTCGGGACGACGCCGGTGCCCTCGAGGCGGTCGCAGACGCTCGGGGACTCGAACATCAGGCGCAGGGCGCCGTCGAGGTCCTTCTTCACGGTCGCGATCCAGGAGGCGATCTTCGCGGCCTTTTCGGGCGTGAGCTTCACGCGCTCGCCGCCGGGGACGACCGCGTGGCGGCCGAAGCGGTTGCCGCAGATCTCCGCGGTCATGTTCAGGTACTCGCCGCGGATGCGTCCGCAGAAGGACGCGGTGGGGAGGAAGGCGACGTCGCCCGCGAGGGCCCCGAGGTCGCCGACGTGGTTGGCGATGCGCTCGAGCTCGAGGAGGACGGTGCGGACGCGGACGTCTTCGGCCGCAAGGGCGAGTCCGTCGCGGGACTCGACGATTTCGGCGAAGGCGGTCGCCGCGGCGATGGAGGAGTCGCCGGCGCAGGTCTCGGCCAGGGCGACCTGGCGCGGCAGGGAGCCGTCCGCCTGGACGATCAGCTCCTCGACGCCGCGGTGCTGGTAGCCGAGGTAGATCTGCAGGTTGTAGACGTCCTCGCCCATGCACTGGAAGCGGAAGTGGCCGGGCTCGATGACGCCCGCGTGGACGGGGCCGACCGCGACCTCGTGCGTGGCGGGGCCCTTGAGGACGTTGACGCCGGACGGGTCGGCGTAGCCGCCAAGCGCCGCGAGGCAGGCGTCCGCCTCGGCGGCCGACGCGAAGTTCTTGACCTGGATCACTGGAAGTACCCTCCCTTGAGGACGAGCGACGCGCAGACGCCGCAGGCTGCGAGGCCGCCCACCACGACGACGGCGAAGAGGATGCCGGGCACGACGAGCAGGCGGCGCGGCAGGGGGCGCGGGCGCGCGACGGGGCGGCCCATCGTCATCGCGAGGCCGACCCTGGCCATCGCGGCGAAGACGGCGAAGAGGAGCAGGAGCACGGTCGCCGCGAGCCAGACGGGGGCGGTGGCGACGAGGCCGAGCTCGGAGAGGAAGAGCACGGAGGGCGGCATGCCGCAGATCAGCACCGTGCCGCAGATCCAGAGCGCGGCGTGCGCCTTCATCGAGACGCCGAGGCCCTGGACGGCGGCGATCGCGCGCGTGCCGAAGGCGAGCAGCAGGTTGCCGGCGGTCTGGAAGAGGAGCGTCTTCGTGAGGGAGTGCGCGACGACGTGGGCGAGGAGCGCGCAGGTGAGGATGTCCGTGGGGCGGCTCTGCCCGCTGAACGTCATGTGGTAGAGGGCGAAGAGCGCGGTGATGAGGCCCATGTGCTCGACCGAGGAGTAGGCGAGCAGGCGCTTGTAGTCGGTCTGGCGGACCATGAAGACCGCGGCGACGAGGACGGAGAGGATTCCGAGCCCGACCATCGCGTGGTCGCAGAAGGGCGCGACGGCGTCGGGCATGACCTCGCGGAAGCGCACGATCGCGAAGAACGAGCAGTTCAGCAGGGCGCCGGAAAGGAGGGCCGAGACGGGCGCGGGGGCCTCCGAGTGGGCGTCCGGCAGCCAGGTGTGGAAGGGCGCGAGGCCGGTCTTCGTGCCGTAGCCGGCGAGGACGAAGACGAAGCCCGCCTTGAACCAGTTCGCGTCCCCGGTCGTCTGCGCGTGCAGCACGAGCATCGTCCCGAAGAGGGCGAGGCCGATGCCGACGGAGCAGATGAGCAGGTACTTCCACATCGCCTCGAGGGACTCGCGCGTGCGGTGGTAGGCGATGAGCGGGGCGGAGACGAGGGTCGTCAGCTCGACCGCGACCCACATGAGCGGGAGGCTCGGCGCGAGGAGGGCGAACATCATCGCGCCGTAGAACGCGCAGAAGCAGGCGTAGTAGATGCGGCGGGGCATGTGGTCGCCGCCTTCGAGGCGGTCGGCCGCGGGGAGGTAGAAGAGGCTCTGGACGAGGTCCGCGAGGAAGAGGACCGGCGTGAGGACGAGGAGGGTCTGCTGCAGAAGGAAGCTCATCAGGCGTGCCTCCGGTGGTGGGGGTGGAGCAGGTGCACGTCGCCGAGGCGGTTCAGCTTGTCCGTGTCGATCGACGAGAACGTGCGGTTGATCTGGAAGATGGCGATGCCGAGGACGAAGACGAGCACGAAGACGTCCAGCAGGATGCCGAGCTCGACGACGAGCCCGTACTCCAGCAGGATGCCGGCGCCGAAGACCGCGATGCCGTTCTCGAACACGAGGAAGCCGAGCACCTGGGTGATCGCCTTGCGGCGCGCGCAGACGAGGAAGAGCCCCGTGCCCATCGTCGTGAAGGCGACGGGGATCGCGAGCTCGCTCGCGACCTGCTCGGAGATGTTCAGCTTCTTGCAGAACAGGAACGCGAGGCAGGCGAGCGCGAAGACGACCAGCTGCGAGACGCGGAAGGAGACGAGCGGTTCGAGCTCGCGCGCGACGCGGGCCCTGCGGACGGCGTAGGCGAGCAGCGCGGGCAGGAGGACGCCCTTGACGGCCGCGTTGACCGCCGAGACGGCGAAGAGCCGGAACTCGGGGCAGCCCTTCGCGGACCAGTCCCAGAGCAGGAGCGGCAGCAGACCGAGCAGCCAGCCCTGCGCCGCGACGAGGCGGATGGCCTGGGGAAGGCGCCCGGCCGCGGCGAGCACGAGGTCGCTCAGCAGGAAGAGCGCGAGGAGGATTTCCGAACAGTGGAGCATGGCGAGGAATCCCGGTTGGATCAGAAGAGGACGAAGAGGAGGATCGCGAGCAGGGCGATCATGAACGCGCCGAGCAGCACCTGCGGCGTCTTCAGGAAGCGCATGCGCGCCATGATGGACTCGACGACGCCGACGAGCACGCCCGTCGCAAGCACGCCCGCGAGGAGGACGAGCCCGCGCACCGGCGCCGCGGCCGCGCCCAGGCGGGGCAGGAGCAGCGCGACGAAGAAGGCGGCGAGGACGGTGAACTTGAGCGCGGCGCCGTAGAGGATGTACGCGAGGTCGGGGCCGGCGTTGTCCAGGATCATGGCCTCGTGGATCATCGTCAGCTCGAGGTGCGTCTCGGGGTCGTCGAACGGCACGCGGCAGTTCTCGGAGAGCAGGATCGCGAAGAACGCGAGGCCGGCGAGCGCGAGCGGGACGGGGTGCGCGAGCCAGCTGCCGGCCGCGCACCCCGAGAGGAGCGCGAAGGACGTCTCGCCGGTGAGCAGCACGAGGAAGCCGAGGACCACGAAGACAATCGGCTCGACGAGCGCGGAGAACTGGACCTCGCGCGAGGCGCCCATGCCCTCGAAGGCGCTGCCCGTGTCCAGGGCGCCGAGCACCGTGAAGAAGCGGCCCGTGCCGAGCAGGTAGAAGAACGGCACCACGCCCACGGCGGCGCAGGGCGCCGTGGCGTCGAGCGTCCAGGGGAACAGCGCGGCCGCGGCGACCGTCACGGCGAGGGAGACGGCGGGCGCGAGGTCGAACACCCAGGTCGAGGTGGACGAGCGCGGGCAGGACTTGCGCATCAGCTTCGCGAGATCGAAGTAGAGCCGGAAGAGCCCGGGGCCGCGCCGGCCGGCGAAGAAGGCCTTCGTCTGGTTCACGACGCCCGGCAGGACCGGGGCGAGCACGAGCGCGAGGAGGAGGTAGAGGTAGTTCATGGCGGGGTTCTCCAGTCTTACGCGAAGGCCAGCGCCAGCAGGGCGAGCAGCGCCACGAGGACGAGGAGGATGTAGAGGTGGAGCGAGCCGTTCTGCAGGAGGTGGGCGCGCTGGAAGACGCGGGCGACGAAGGTGAACAGGGGGCGCCAGAAGCCGGCCAGCGCGCGGTCGTCCGTCTCCGTGACCAGCGCGGCGTCCGACGCGTCGTACTGGCTGCCCTTGAAGGGAATCACGTGCGTGCGCGCGTGGAGGACGGGCCGGAAGAGGTCCTGCAGCGGCTGCGTGAAGGCCGTGGCCGTGTAGGCCATGCGCGCGGTGGGCGCATGGTAGCCGCAGTCCCAGGTCGGGCAGGACGGCTTGACCGTCCCGCGGGGGCTGAGCCGGCGGGCGAGCAGCAGGGCGCCGACGAGCACGAGCACGGCGCCGCCCAGCGCCGCGCAGGGGACGAGCAGCGGCGTCGACGCGCCGTCCGTGAGGACGTGGGCGACGTGAACCGTGCCGGGGATCATCGCGAAGGAGAGGAGGAAGAGCGCCAGCTGGGCGATCCACATGCGGCGGGGCGTCTCGACCGCCTGCGCGGCGGCCTCCGAGCGCGGTTCGCCGAGGAAGGTCGCGCCGATCGCCTTGCAGTAGGCCGCGGCGGCGAGCCCGCCCGTGAGGGCGAGCGCCGCGAGCACGAGGAAGCCGGCGCCGACGAGCGCGGGCGCGCCGGACTTCACCGCGCGGAAGGCCGCGGCGTAGATCAGGAACTCCCCGAGGAACCCGTTCAGCGGCGGCAGGCCCGCGAGGCCGAGGGCGTTCAGGGTGAAGAGCGTGCCCGTGAACGGCAGGCGCTTCATCAGGCCGCCGAGCTGGTCCTGGTTGAGCGTGCCGGTCTGGCGCAGCACCGAGCCGGCGCCGAGGAAGAGTCCGCCCTTGAGGAAGGCGTGGTTGAGCACGTGCACGAACGCGCCCGCGCCCGCGAGGGCCGCGACGTCGCCCGGGGCGTCCTGCGCGAGGAGGGCGAGGCCGAGGCCGAGGGCGATCACGCCCATGTTCTCGACGGAGGAGAAGGCGAGCAGCTTCTTGAGGTTCGTCTGCGGCAGGGCGAAGAGGATGCCGCCGAGCGCCCCGGCCGCACCGAGCAGCAGGACCGTCCAGCCCATGCCGGGCGTGAGCGCGAAGCCGGCCTGCGGATCGAGCACGAAGCGCCAGAGCCCGTAGAAGCCGAGCGGAATCATCGCGCCGGACATCACGGCGGAGGCGGGGGCGGGAGCCGCGGGATGCGCCTCGGGCAGCCAGACGTGGAAGGGCGGGAAGCCGATTTTGAGGCCGAAGCCGACGACCGCGCACAGGAATGCGCCCCAGGCGGCGTCGGGACGGTTCAGGAGCACGCCGGCGAGCATGAGGGCGCAGGCGCCGGCATGGCAGGCGAGCAGGTAGATCCAGGTGGCCTTGCGCGCGTCGCGGTCCTCGTTCTCGAACGCGACCAGGCCGGCCGAGGCGAGCCCCATCGCCTCCCAGGCGAGCAGGAACGTCAGCTTGTCGGGCGAGAGGACGACCCCGAGCATCGCGGCGAGGGTGAGGGCGAAGAACGTCCAGAACCGGGGCTGGTGGCGCCGGGCTTCGCCATGGAGGTAGGCCGTCGCGTGGAGGGCGGCCGCCAGGCCGACGCACGCCGTCGGCAGGATGAAAAGGACCTTTTGCATAGGAAGCCGGATATTATACTCTTCCCCCTTCGCCCTGGGAATGGGGATAATGAGGGATCCTGAGCCCTCCGGAACAAGAATTGAACTAAAATTACGCATCGAATTCTCGTTTCGTGGAGGCGCGGCGGCGGCTCGAGGCGTGCGGGAACGTGCTCGAGGAGGTGTGGCGGGCGGCCGAGGGCTGGGCGGCGACGGGAGTGCCAGTGGAATATGCTAGAATAGGGACATGATGTCCCGACGCCGTCCCGACGTGCCATTTCCCGGAGCGCGACAAGCCGGGCTTCCACGTCGAGGACGTCCGCCTCGAGAACGTGCCGTGAGGCCCGGCCGCGGGGCTGTGGTATAATAGACGCATGAACGCAGTATTCTTCGATCTCGACGGCACGCTGATCGATTCGCGGGCGGACCTCGCGGCGACGGTCAACTTCACGCGCGCGGCGCTGGGGCTCGCGCCGATTCCGCAGGAGGAGGCCGTCTCATACGTGGGGAACGGGGCGCGCAGGCTGCTCGAGCGGGCGATTCCGGAGCTGGAGGGGCGCTTCGACGAGGTGCAGCCGCTGTTCCTCGAGCAGTACCGCGCGCACATGCTCGACGCGACGACGCTGTATCCCGGCGTGCGGAGCACGCTCGCGGAGCTGCACGACCGCGGCTGGCTGATGGGGCTCAGCACGAACAAGCCGAACTTCGCGACGCACGCGATCCTCGAGCACTTCGGCCTCGCGCGCTACTTCGGGGCCGCCGTCGTGGCGGGCGGGGACTGCGACGAGCTGAAGCCGAGCCCGAAGCCGCTGCGCCAGGCCGCGTCCCTGATGCGGGGGCACCGGATCTCGTCCCACGACTGGATGGTCGGGGACAACTGGACGGACATGGAGGCGGGGACGAACGCGGGGATGCGGACGGCGTTCTGCACCTTCGGGTTCGGGGTCCTGAAGGAGTCCCGCTACACGGTCAAGATCAACCGCATGGACGAGCTGCTGCGGCAGTGCAAGGCGGAGGAATAGAAATGGAAAAGAAGATCCTGCCGGTGGGGCCCATCGAGGCCAACTGCGTCATCCTGTGGAACCCGGAGGGGCCGGCCGACGGGGCGCGTCCCTGCTGGATCGTCGATCCCGGGGCCGACGCCGAGGACATCGTCTGCTTCTGCGAGGCCCGTGGCCTGAAGCCGGCGCTCGTCGCGTTCACGCACGGGCACTTCGACCACATCGGGGCGGTCACGGACCTCCTGGCGAAGTGGCCGGGCGTGCCGGTGCACATCGCGCCGGGGGACGAGGCGCTCGCGTTCAGCCGCGCCAACGCCTGGCCGCCGCACTACCGGCCGACGGCGCGTCCCGCGACGCTCGCCGCGGACCTCGTCGACGGCGCGGAGATCTCCGCCGGCGGGCTTGCCGCGAAGGTCGTCGCGACGCCCGGGCACACGCCGGGCGGCATCTGCCTGCACTTCGCGGACGCGAACCTGCTGCTTACGGGCGACACGTTGTTCGCGGGCTCGTGCGGTCGCACGGACTTCCCCGGCGGCAGCATGGAGGTGCTCGCCGAATCGCTGAAGCGCCTTGCGGCGTTTCCGCCGGAGACGGAGGTCGTTCCGGGGCACGGCGCGTCCACCACGATCGGACGCGAGGTCGAGACCAATCCCTTCCTCGCCTGAATTTACAGTCTTTTGACAATCTTTTAACATCCGTCTGACCTCCGTCCGGCGGATTTTTGCTTTAATATCCGCAATGGGCTTCCGCCACTTCCATATTTTCCTTCTCGGCCTGCTGGCGTGCGCGCTGGCCGCGCTGGCGATGCTCCTGCCGTCGTGGCTGGGCGCCTATGTCGCGGCCCAGGGCACGCCGGAGCGGAACGCCGAGCGCGCGGCGGCGGATTTTCTGCCCCTGTTGGAGGAGCAGGACCAGTATTTCGGGCAGGAGGAGGACGACGAGTCCTTCGACGAGGAGCAGTTCTGGAACGATCTGCTGTACATGCAGGGACGCAACCGCCCGGTCGTGGCGGTCTTTAAAAGCGGACTTCATCCAATCGAATTCAGCGGCGTCTCGACCATCCACCGGGACGACACGCGCAGGCGCACGGCCCGGCTTAGCCTGCAGAAGGACGGCGACGTCGACGACCGGCTGCGGGATCTCGTCACCCGGCTCGAGTCCGAGGAGACGCCCCGGCAGGGTGTCTGCCTCTATCCAGTGGACGCGCCTGTCTTCCAGGTCGTCTGGCGGAAGACCGGCGAACAGACGGAGGAACGCACCACCGTGCAGGTCTTCGGCTTCGTGGTCGACTACGCGCAGACGGACGACCTGCTGGCGCATGCCCTCTGGCCGTTCCTGGGGGCGCTGGGCGCCTGCATGCTCTGCCTGCTCGTCATCTCCGTGGGCGTGCTCGTGCATCTGCTGCGGCAGACGCGCCGCTCGGCGCTGCAGAAGACGACGTTCGTCTCGAACGTCTCGCATGAGCTGCGGACGCCGCTCACGAGCCTGCTGTCGTACGCGGAGATGCTGCAGGCGGGGCGGTGCCGGACGGAGGAAAAGCGCCGGAAGGCGCTGGACGTGATCCTCGACGAGGGCCGGCGCCTGAACCGGATGATTCTGGAACTGCTCGAGTTCAACCGGCTCGAGCGCGGCGTCCGCCGCTACCGGTCGGAGGCCTTCGACCTCGCGGAGACGGTCCGGCGGACGGCCGAGCGCCTGTCGGGCCGCTTCGCCGCGCACGGGCTCGAACTCGGCCTGCCGGGCCCGTGCGTCGTCCATTCGGACGAGGACACGGTGCGGCAGGTGCTCGAGAACCTGCTGACGAACGCGGCGAAATACGCGGCGAAGGGCGGTCCGGTCAAGGTCTCCTTCTCGGTGCGGGACGGCCGCGTGCGGGTGGTCGTGGCCGACCGCGGGCCCGGCCTGACCCGCTGGCAGATGCGGCAGGCGTTCAAGCCGTTCTGGCGGGCGGACGATTCCGTGACGAAGGAGACGGGCGGCTACGGCATCGGCCTCAGCGTCGCCCGCGCCCACGCCCGCGGGCTGGGCGGCGACCTGACGGTCGCGGCGCGCCCGGGCGGCGGCTGCGCGTTCACGTTCGAGATTCCGGTTTCGCACAAGGAGGAGGAAGGGAAATGACGGACATCCTGGTGGTCGACGACGACGAGCACATCCGCGAGTCGCTCGTGGACCTGCTCGAGGGCGAGGGCTATTCGGTCCGCACGGCCGCGGACGGCCTCGCGGCGCTCGCGGCCTGGTCGGAGAAGCGTCCCGACCTGATGCTGCTGGACGTGATGATGCCGAAGAAGAGCGGCTACGACGTCTGCCGCGAAATCCGGAAGACGGACGCGAAGCTGCCGATCGTCATGCTCACGGCGAAGGCCGAGGAGGTCGACGAGGTGCTGGGCCTCGAGCGCGGCGCGAGCGACTACGTGACGAAACCGTTCAGCATCCAGGCCCTGCTGGCCCGCGTCGCCGCGCACCTCCGCCAGGTGGATGCCTTCGCGGCCTCGGCCGAGGCGGACGGGCCGGAGGTGCCGCCGACCTTCCCGTTCGGGGCGCACGTGGTGGACCGCGAACGCTACAGGCTCGTGGACGCGTGCGGCCGCGAGACGGATCTCACGCGGCGCGAGATCGACGTGCTGGCCTACCTGGCCGACCGGCGCGGCAAGGTGGCCGACCGCATCGCGCTGTGGGAGGCGTTCTGGTCGGACAAGATCGAGACGCCGCGCGTCGTCGACATGCTGATCATGGGCCTGCGGCGGAAGCTGGGCCGGGACGGCGCCCTGATCGAGGCCGTTCGCGGCGTGGGCTACCGCTACGCCGACTGAGGCCGTGGACCATGGACGACGCGCCGTCCCGTCTCCCGCCCGTCTCCGAACGGCACGTCCAGGCCCTCTGGTACGACGGCGCCCTGCGGCCCGCGGGTCTGCGCACCACGGCGGGCGCGGAGCTGCGCGTCGTCGATCCCGGCGCCTGGAACCTGGAGGCCGGCCCCGACTTCCGCGACGCCGTCCTGGAGGTGGGGCGGCTCGGGACGCGCCTGCGGGGCGACGTCGAGGTCCATCTGCATCCCGGGGACTGGCTGGCGCACCGGCATGGAACCGACCCCGCCTATGCGCACGTCGTCGCGCACGTGACCTGGTATCCGGGTCCGGCCTGCGCGGACCTGCCGTCCGGTTGCGTCTCCGTCTGCCTCGGCGACTTCCTGCGCACGCGCGGCGACTTCTCGCCGGACGAGATCGACCTCGGGACCTACCCCTACGCGCACCTGCCGGCGACGCCCCGGCCCTGCGCGGCGCGGTTCGCGCGCGACCCCGACCTGCTGCTGCGGGTGCTGGCGGCCGCGGGGACGCGGCGGCTCGAGGGCAAGGCGCGTCGCCTGAAGGCGCTGTTCGTGCGGAAGGGCGACCGCGCGCAGACGTTCTACGAGGAGATGATGGCGGCGTTCGGCTACCG
>JAEDMN010000047.1 GCA_016302985.1 Kiritimatiellia bacterium
ATAATCAGCCGTCGAGGGCAGATGGGAAGCCCTCTCAATGTGGCACTAGAGCGCGCCTCTAGTGGCAGTTCCAACAACTGGCAAGTCTGTCGCTCGATTCCGGTTGCAAGTTCACGCATCGGACCTTGGGGTTCTTCTTCTTCACGCGAAGACCGCAAATCCCGCGAAGGGATATGCTATAATTCACCGTGTTCAGAAAGAAGGATGGAGTCGATGCAGGAGTTTCTCGAGAAAGTCGCCGAAGTGCTGGAAGTCCCCGCGGTGCAGCCGGGGGATGCGTTCCGCGACGTGCCGATGTGGGGATCCCTGACCGGCTTCGCGCTGGTGGTGATGATCGAGCAGAAGTACGGGAAGCGCCTGACGGCGGCGGACTTCGCGCCGCTGAAGACCGTCGCGGACCTGGCGGCGGCCGTGGGGGTGGGCGCGTGAGCGACGGCTGCCACGTGGTCACCGGCGCCTCCTCGGGCATCGGGGCGGCGGTCGCGAAGCGCCTGCTGGCGCGGGGCGAGCGCGTCGTCGCGGTTGCGCGCCGTGCGGACGTGCTCCAGTCGCTCTACGGCGCGGAGGCGAACGCCCGCGTCGTCGTGGCGGACCTGGCCGACCCGTCGGCCGTCGAAACCGTGGCGAAGGCCGCGAAGGACGCCTTCGGTCCGGTCCGCGGCTTCGTCCACTGCGCCGGCTTCGCGGCGCCGGCCCCGCTCTCGCTGGTGGACGGCGCGGTGGCGCGGCGGCTCTATGCCGTGCACGCGCTCTTCCCGATGCAGTTCCTGGGCTGGATGGGGAAGATGCCGAACCATGTCGCGGGCGCGTCCTGCGTGCTCGTCACCTCGCTCGACTGCCATGTGGGCGCGAAGGGCAATGCGGCCTACGCCGCGGCGAAGGGCGCGGTTGAGGGCATGCTGAAAGGCGTGGCCGCGGAGCTGGCGGACCGCGGGGTGCGCGTGAACGCGGTGGCGCCGGGCGTCGTCGAGACGGAGATGGCGAAGTTCGCCTGGATGGACCGCGTGTCGTCCGAGGAGCTTGCCGCGCGTCGGGCGGACTATCCGTTCGGCTTTGGACGCCCCGACCAGGTCGCGGACGTGGTCGATTTCTTCCTGTCGTCCGCCTCCTCGTGGGTGACGGGCCAGTGTCTCGTCGCGGATGGCGGCAGGAGCCTGAAATGATGAAACACCTGATCATTGTCGGCGCGGGCGGATTCGGCCGTGAAATGTACGGCGCCGCGCGCGAAGCCGTGGGTTTTGGCGCCGAATTCGACATCAAGGGCTTCCTCGACGCCCGTGCGGACGCGCTGGACGGCTTTTCGGGCTATCCGCCGGTGATCGGCGACCCCTCGACGTACGTTCCGCAGCCCGACGACGTGTTCGTCACGGCACTCGGGAGCATCGCCGCGCGCCGGCGGTGCGCCGAGACGCTGGAGGCGCGCGGCGGCGTGTTCATCCCCGTCGTCCACCGCTCCGCCTCGCTGGGGCCGAACGTCGTCGTCGGCGCGGGCACGTTCATCGCGCACAACGTGACGCTGACGGCGGACGTGACGGTCGGGCGGCATGCCTGCGTCTTCCACGGCACGTCCATCGGCCACGACGCGGTGCTGGGCGACTACGCGCACGTCTACGCGCAGTGCGCCATCGGCGGTGCGGTGCGGATCGGCGCGGGCGCGGCCGTCTTCCCCGGTTCGCAGGTCGTGCCCCGGCGCACGCTGGGCGACGGCTCGGTCGTGGGCATCGGCTCGGTCGTGCTGCTCAACGTCGCCCCCGGCCAGACCGTCTTCGGCAATCCGGCGAAACCCGTGGAAAGCGGATTCTAATCCTCCGTCTTCCCGCCTTTCAACCTTCAACCTTCTACTTTCAACCTTCTCCCTTCAACCTTCACCCCATGTATACCCACTGGTTCTTCGATTTCGACGGCACGCTCTGCGACACGGAGGCGGACATCAAGGACGCCTGGCGCAAGGCCCTGGCGCTGATCGGGCGGGAATGCCCGCGGTTCGACGCCATCTACAAGACGGGTCCGACCATCGACCAGGTCGTGCACATGCTCTTCGACGACGCGACGCCCGAGCTCGTGGACCAGGTCCGCGCGGTCTTCAAGCCGTGCTACGACCAGAGCGGCTTCCCGAAGACGGCGCCGTACGCCTGGATTCCGGCCTGGCTGGACGAACTGAAGACGCAGGGCTGCCATCTCTACGTGGCGACGAACAAGCGCTACGCCCCGATGGGGGCGCTGATGGCGAAAATGGGGTGGCTGGAGCTCTTTGACGGCTATTATTCCTTCGACATGTACCCCGGCGAGAAGCTGAAGAAGGCCGAGCTGCTGAAGCGCGTGATGGCGGTGCGGGGCATCGACCCGGCGGACGCGGTGATGGTGGGCGACACGCAGGGCGACGTCGACGCCGGCAGGGGCGCGGGCATCCACACGATCGGCGTGACCTGGGGCTACGGGAGCCGGGCGGAGCTGGAAGGAGCGGACGAGATCCATGACGCCCCCTGAGGACATGCGCGGTTCAGACGGGCCGTCCCTGGTCGAGAAGGAGCTGGAGGTCCGTCGCCGCCAGCGCGACGCCGCGGCCCGGCGCCGGCTGGCCGACCACCTGGTGCCGGGGCTCCCCGTGGACGCGGATGCGCTCGAGACGCGGGTGAAGGTGCCCCGCGTCGGGTCCCTGCTGGATACGCTGGTGGCCGGCCTGACCGAGACGAAGGAACCGTTCTTCGACACCGTGCTGGACAACTGGCCGCGGATCTGCCCCGATTTCCCGGGCCGTCCCGGCCGTTTCCAGGACAACCGCCTCTTCCTCTATGTCCGGACGTCCGCGCAGGTGTTCTCCCTGCGGGCGCGCCTGCCGAAGGTGAAGAAGCTCGTGGCCGCACTGCCCGGGGCGCCGAAACGCTTCACGGTCCATCTCGAAGTGCATGCCGGCCGCTAAGGCCCGTCGGCTCCGCCGCGCCGCCGTTTGTGGTATAATTTCCACTTCCTGCAGCAGGTATTCGGTCTGTCGCATGCAGGATTTCGAGAGGAGCAGGAGAAATGTCGCCGACGCTTGAGAAGATCATCGCGGATCCGTCCGCGTATCCGTTCGACGTGACCGTGCTGGGTCCGAGCAAGATCCCGTCCCCGGTCCGCCACCACGCGTTCACCCCCGAGGGGGCGCGGGTGTACATGGACGAGAGCGTGCCCTTCATCAAGGAGCTGGCGGAGCGGCTCGGGCACGAGCCGAGCTTCGAGCGGGCGGGACCGCACGAGAAGATCTTCCACGACCCGTCCTGGACGCGCGTGGGCATTCTGACGGCGGGCGGGCTCTGCCCCGGCCTCAACAACGTCATCAAGGGCCTCGTCGAGATCCTCTCCTTCGACTACGGCATCAAGACCATCTACGGCATCCGCTACGGCTACGCGGGCCTCACGCCCGGCGGCGGCGTGGAGCCGATGCTGCTGAATCCCGACGTGGTCGACACGATCCACGAGGTCGGCGGCACGATCCTCGGCAGTTCGCGCGGCCGGCAGCCGACGGAGGAGATCGTCGACACCCTCGTGCGCATGAACATCAACGTCCTCTTCTGCGTCGGCGGCGACGGGTCGCTGCGCTGCGCGCGGGACGTCGCGGAGGAATGTCTGCGCCGGAAGCTCTCGATTTCGGTCATCGGCGTGCCGAAGACCATCGACAACGACCTGCAGTTCGTGGGACCGTCCTTCGGCTTCGAGACGGCCGTCGCCGAGGCGACGAACGTGATCCGCAGCGCGCACGTCGAGGCGAAGGGCACGCAGAACGGCGTCGGCCTCGTGAAGCTGATGGGCCGCGACTCCGGCTTCATCACGGCGTACGCGACGCTGGCGAACCCCGTCGTGAACTTCTGCCTCGTGCCCGAGGTCGACTTCGAGCTGGAGGGTCCGCAGGGACTTCTCTCGGCGCTGGAGCGCCGCTTCGCGAGCGGCAAGACGCATATAGTCATCGTCGTCGCGGAGGGCGCGGGCCAGCGGCTCATGGAGGGGTCCGCGGGCGTGGACGCGAGCGGCAACGTGCTCAAGAAGGACATCGGCGAGTTCCTGAAGAACCGCATCACGGCGCACTTCAAGGCGCAGGGCGTGCCGTGCAGCGTCAAGTACTTCGACCCCAGCTACATGATCCGCAGCGTGCCGGCGCGCGGCACGGACGCCATCCGCTGCTACATGCTCGCGCGCAACGCGGTGCATGCCGCCATGGCGGGCCGCACGAACTGCGTGGTCGGCACCGTGGGCGACTCCTACACGCTCGTGCCGATCCGGCTCGCGACGATCGAGCGCCAGCAGGTGGGCCTCGAGGGCGACCTCTGGCGCTGCGTGATGGACGCGACGGGGCAGGAATTCTACTTCAGCGACGACGCGCGCAACGCGATGATGGCGCCCTAACGGAGGTTTCGCGTGGCGGACGACTACGAACTGATCGATTCGGGCGACGGGCGGAAATTCGAGCGCTTCGGGCGGCAGACCCTCGTACGGCC
This sequence comes from Kiritimatiellia bacterium, assembly GCA_016302985.1. Classification (GTDB taxonomy): domain Bacteria; phylum Verrucomicrobiota; class Kiritimatiellia; order RFP12; family UBA1067; genus RUG572. The sequence goes on from JAEDMN010000047.1 coordinate 4,473, forward strand.
CTGCTCGCAGGCGCTGTGGCAGCCGCGCGACGCGGCGTCCTGGTCCCGCGCGACGGCCACGTTCGACCGGGAGGACGGCAACCGCTGGCACGGCCGCGGCTCGCTGCCGAAGGAGTGGACGATCGAGACGGCGGGCATTCGCTTCAAGCTCTCGGGCACGGACTTCGGCCACCTGGGCATCTTCCCCGAGCAGCGCGCGCAGTGGAAGTGGATCCGCGAGACGGTCGCGGCGCGGATGTCCGCGGATGGCGGCCGGCGCCCGCAGGTGCTCAACCTCTTCGCGTATTCCGGCGGCAGCACGCTGGCGGCCGCGCTGGGCGGCGCCGAGGCGTGCCACCTCGACGCGTCGCGGGGCATGGTCCAGTGGGCGCGCGACAATGCGGCGCTCAACGGCCTTCAGGACCACCCGATCCGCTGGATCACGGACGACGTGCACAAGTTCCTGCGGCGCGAGATCCGGCGTGAACGCCGGTACGACGCCGTGATCTTCGACCCGCCGACCTTCGGCCGGGGCGCCAACGGCGAGATGTACAAGATCGAACGCGACCTGAAGGAGACGATCGACCTGGTGCGGGGCGTGCTCTCCGAGCGGCCGCTTTTCGTCCTCTTTTCCTCGCACACGCCGGGGCTCTCCTGCATCGTCGCCGAGAACATCATGTCCCAGGCCTTCCCGAAAGCCCGTCGCGTCGAGAGCGGCGAGATGCTGCTCGAGGCCGCGTCCGCGGGGGCGGGGGGGGCGGCGCCGCGGCATTGTCCGTCGGGTGTTTATTGCCGCGCCGTTTTTTGATAAAATGGCCAGTCCATGAAGCAGTTCCTCCAATCTAGTCAGGCGAGACTCTACGCGCTCATGGTCGTGGCCGGGTGTGCGCTGTGGGGGTTCGGGGCCATGTTCAACCGGCTGCGGGGCGTCTTCTCGGACCATCTCGAGGACATGTCGCACGGCTGGCTCGTCCTGCCGTTCTCGCTCTACGTGCTGTGGACGGACCGGGCGCGCCTGAAGGCGGAGGCGCAGGCCGGGGCGCCGTCCCTCTGGGGGCTGCTGGCCTGCCTGCCCTGCGTCGCGGTGGCGCTGCTCGGCACGCGCGGCCTCCAGGTGCGCTTCGAGCAGGTGGGCTTCATCGGGCTCTGCATCGCCGTCCCCTGGGCGTTCTTCGGCGCCCGTCTCGCGCGCCGCGTCGTCTTCCCCGCGCTGTTCCTCTGCTTCACCATCCCGTTGGCGACGTTCCTCGACGTGGTGACGATCCATCTGCGCCTGCTCGCAAGCGGAACCGCGTTCGCCGTGCTGCGGGGCTTCGGGGTGGACGTGGTGCAGCAGGGCACGGCCATTCTCTCGCAGGGCGCGCATCCGTTCTCGATCGACGTGGCGGAGCCGTGCTCGGGCCTGCGGTCGCTGTTCGCGCTCATGGCGCTGACCGCGGCCTATTCGTGGTACACGCAGCCGACCTGGCTGCGGCGCGGCGCGCTCTTCGCGTGCGCGGTGCCGCTCGCGGTGGCGGGCAACGTGGTGCGCATCCTCACCATCTGCCTCTGCGCGGCCTGGGGGAGCGCGGACTTCGCGACGGGGTTCTACCACGACTATTCCGGCTACGTCGTCTTCATCGTCGCCATCTCGCTCATGGTCGCGTGCGGGGAGGTGGTCGCGCGCTGCGCGGAGAGCCTGGCCGCCGGGCGGAAGGGCGGGCCGGCTCCCGCCGCCGCGCCCGCGGACGTTCCGGCCGCGGCGCGCCGCGGCGTCGCCGTGCCCTTGCTGGCGGTCGCGGTGCTGTGCCCGCTGTTCGCCTTCCAGGCGCTGACGCCGGACGCGGAACTGATGGAACCGCCGGTCTTCTCCCTGCCCGGGGAGCTGCCCGGCACGACGTCCGAGGAGGTCCGCTACTGCCAGGCGGAGTCCTGCGCCCGGATGTTCCCCGTCTCGAAGATGGAGCGGATGGACGCCTGCCCGTTCTGCGGCGGGTCGGTGAAGGGGTGCTCGCTGGGCGAGAGCACGGTCCTCCCGGCCGACACGGAGATCCGGAAGCGCCTCTACCACGGCCCGCTGGGGCGCGACTTCCTCGTTTCGGCGGTGGTCGGCGGCCGGTCGAAGAGCTCGCTGCACCGCCCCGAGCTCTGCATGCCGGCCCAGGGCTTCCGGATGGAGGCGCCGTGCGACCTGTTCGCGGGCGGCCGGGCGTTCCGCGCCCTTCGCCTGTCGTCCGCGCACGCCCCCTCGACCACGCTGGCATACACCTATTTCAACCAGGCCGGGGTGCGGACCGCCTCGCACACGCACCGCATCCTCCTGGACACCTGGGACCGCTCGGTGCTGAACCGGATCGACCGCTGGGTGATGGTCACCGTCGCGGCGCACGGTCCGGGCGGCGTCGACCTCGACCGCGCGGTTGACCGGGCCGCGGTGACGGCGTTCCTCTCGTCTCTCTCGGAGAAGTTGCCATGACGGCGTTCTTCCAGGGGCTCTGGCGTGTCCTCTCGGTGACGGCCCCCTGGTGGGGCTGCTTCCTCGTGTCCTTCGCGCTCGCGTACGTGCTGACGCCGGTCTGCCGCGAGCTGGCGCGCCGGCTCGGCATGGTGGACAGGCCGTCCGCCCGCCGGATCAACAAGACGCCGATTCCGCGGTCGGGCGGGCTGGCGATCTTCCTGGCGGCGACGCTGACCGTCCTGGGCTACATGCAGGTCACCGGCTCGCAGCTCTCCCCGCTCGTCTCCAACGACATCCTCCACCGCCTGATGGTCCTGACCGGGGCGCTGGTCGTCGTCGGCCTGCTGGACGACAAGTTCGGGCTTCCGCCGCTGGTGAAGCTCGCCGGGCAGGTCGGCGTGGCGCTGGGCGTCTTCTTCTGGTGCGACATCGGCTTCCGCGCGCTTCCGGTCATGTCCTGGATGCCGGCCTGGCTGGACCTCTGCTTCACGCTGTTCTGGATCGTCGGCGCGATCAACGCCTTCAACCTCATCGACGGACTCGACGGCCTGGCGACCGGCCTGGCGCTCATCGCGGTGATCGGCATGGGCGGGGCGCTCTTCTTCATCGGATATCCGAAGGCCACGCTCGTGTACTTCGTCTTCGCCGGCGCGTGCCTCGCGTTCCTGCGCTACAACTTCCACCCGGCGAGCGTGTTCCTGGGCGACACCGGGTCGATGTACCTCGGTTTCGTGCTCGCGGTGCTGCCGATGACCCTGAAGTCCGGCGACTCGCTCTTCGTCTCGCTCGGCGTGCCGCTGCTGGCGATGGGCGTGCCGATCTTCGACACGGCGCTCGCGATTCTCCGCCGCACGCTCCGCGCCGTCCTCGTGCGCGGGAGGCGGGATGCGGCCGACGTCGGGAACTCGCACGTCATGCAGGCCGACACCGACCATCTGCACCATCGGATCCTGCGGAAGTTCCTGTCCCAGCGCAAGGCCGCGGGCGCGCTCTACGGACTGGCCGCGTTCCTCGTGGCGGTCGGCTTCGGCGGCCTCGCCCTGCGCGACCGGGCCGCGGGGCTCTTCATCGTGGCCTTCATCGTGGGCGTGGTGGTCGTGGTGCGCGACATGCGGCGCATCGAGCTGTGGGACGCGGGCCGGCTGCTCAACAACGTCGTGCACGACGAGAGCCACGCCATGCGTCGCCGCCGCCGGGTGCTTTCGATCCCCTGCTACGTCTGCATGGACGTGCTGACGCTCGTGCTCGTCTACGTCTTCACCACGCTGGCGATGGGGTTGAAGATCAACGGCCACGCGCTCCACACGGCGCTGCCCCTGCGCATCGTGCCCGTGTTCTTCTGCCTGATCTTCTTCCGCGCCTACGCGACCGTGTGGAGCCGGGCGCTGATCTCCAACTACGTGCGCCTCGCGCTGGCCGTGTTCGTCGGGACGATGGGCGGTTCGGCCGGCATCATCCTCTTCCGCTACCCGCACGCGCACCTGATGGCGTTCTCGGGCCTCTTCTTCGCGCTGTCCACGCTCGCGCTCTCGGGCCTGCGGATGCTGCGCCCCGTGCTGCGCGACCTCTTCTACTCGCTCGACGCGGGCCGCCTGGGGGACGACCCCGCGACGAGCCGCATCGTGGTCTACGGGGCGGGCCTGCGGTACAACATGTTCCGCAAGGAGCTGGTCCGGGCCTCCACCCACAACAACCGCGTGATCGTGGGCCTGCTCGACGACGACGTGCTGCTGCGCGGGCTCTACGTGGGCGGCATCCGCGTGCACGGCACGTTGAACCAGGCGCCGGACGTCCTGCGGAAACTGCGCGCGGACGCCGTGGTGATCGCCTGCGTGCTGACGCCGGAGCGGCTGGCGGTCGCGCGGAGGACGTTCGCGGCGGCGGGCGTGAAGGTCTCGGTCTGGAGCTGTGCGGAGCGGCCGCTCGACGAAGTCCCCGCAATTGCAAACCACGAAGGAGAGAGAAGATGACACTTGAACAGTTCAGGCAGGTCTGGGCGAAGGCCGCGGCGAAGACCGCGGCGCGCGAGAAGGACTATTCCGCGCTCGACGCGGCGGCCGGCGGCGATGGCGACCATGGCGAGGCCATCGTCGCGGCGACGAAGGCCCTCGCGGCGGCGGAGGGCGCCGACTTCAAGTCGATGCTCGGGGACATGGTCTCGCACCTCGAAAGCGACGTCAGCGGCTCCACGAGCTCGCTCTACGGCACGCTCTTCGAGGGCATGGCCGACGCGGTGGACGCGGGGAAGACGGAGCTGGACGCGGCCGAGATCGCGGCTGTGTTCGCCGCGGGCCTCGAGGAGCTCGGCTTCGCCACGAAGGCGAAGGTCGGCGACAAGACGTTCATGGACGCGCTCATCCCCGCGATCGAGGCGCTTCAGGCGCATGCCGCCGAGGGCGAGGCCGCCATGTTCGCGGCCGCGGCCGCGGCCGCGAAGGCCGGCAGCGAGGCGACCGCGCAGATGCAGGCCAGGTTCGGCCGCGCGAAGAACCTCGGCGCGCGCTCGATCGGCCCGGTCGACGCCGGCTCGGCCTCCAACGCCGACATCTGGGCGTGCTTCGCGGAAGGCTGAGGCGCCTGTGCGTCTGGAATGACTTCAAAAGCAAAAGGAGAAGAAAATGGCTGACATGGATGGATTCAAGGAGGCTGCGGCGTACGGCCTGGACAAGCCCCAGACGAACGAGGCGTTCTTCCTGAAGGGCAACGAGAACCGCGGCTGGGGCGTGAAGAACCGCCTCGCGCGCATCTTCAATCCGAAGAGCGGCCACACGGTCATGCTGGCGTGCGACCACGGCTTCATCATGGGCCCGACGAGCGGCCTCGAGCGCGTCGACCTCTCGATCAACCCGCTGATCGAGTACGCCGACTGCCTGATGTGCACGCGCGGCATCCTCCGCAGCGTCATCCCGCCCACGATGTCCAAGCCGGTCTGCCTGCGCAGCGACGGCGGCACGACGATCCTCACGGACCTCAACCTCAACCGCGTCTACGACGTCGAGGACGTCGTGCGCGTCAACGCGAGCGCGATGGCCGTCATGGTCGCGTGCGGCGACAAGGCCAGCGAGCAGATCACGACGCAGAACCTCGTGCACACGGTCGACATGGGCGAGAAGCTCGGCATCCCGGTGCTCGGCGTGACCGCGGTCGGCAAGGACATGGCGCGCGACGCGCGCTACTTCCGCCTCGCGACGCGCGTCTGCGCGGAGAACGGCGCCTCCTTCGTGAAGACCTACTACACGGAAGAGGGCTTCGAGACGGTCGTCGCGCAGTGCCCGGTGCCGATCGTCATCGCGGGCGGCAAGAAGCTCCCCGAGGACAAGGCCCTCGAGCTCGCGTACAAGGCCATGCAGGCCGGTGCCGCCGGCGTCGACATGGGCCGCAACGTGTTCCAGAGCGAGAAGCCGCTGGCGATGATGAAGGCGATCTCCGCCGTCGTCCACCAGGGTCTGAGCGCGACGGACGCGTTCCAGCTCTACAACGACGAGAAGTGAGCCTGACGCTCCAGTTCGTCGGCACCGGCACCAGCGTGGGGGTCCCCCAGATCGGCTGCCGGTGCGCGACGTGCACGTCGACCGACGCCCGCGACAAGCGGCGCCGGTCGGGCCTCTATGTGCGGTCGGGCGGCGCCGCGTTCCTCGTGGACACGCCGCCCGAGCTGCGCCTGGCGTGCCTGGAGCTCGGCATCAAGCGGGTCGACGCCGTCGTCGTCACGCACGCGCACATGGACCACGTGGCCGGCTTCGACGACGTCCGGCGCTTCAACACGCTCAACGGCGGCGCGGTGATGAACTGCTACGCCGCCCCGGAGACGGTGCGGGAGATGCACCGGATCTTCCCCTACATCGGGACGCAGGCGAACAAGCTCGGGCTGTACCGCCCGCTGGTCGCCTTCAGGTCCGTCACGCGCGCCTTCCGCATCGGCGACGTGAAGGTCGTGCCGCTGCCGGTCGAGCACGGCGGCCCCCGCACGAACGGCTACCTCTTCGAGGCGGACGGGCGGCGCGCGGCGTACATCTCGGACTGCATCTCGATCCCGCCCGCCACGATGCGGAAGCTGCGCGGCGTGGACGTGATGGTGCTCGACTGCCTGCGCGAACGCGAGCATCCGACGCACATGAACCTGGCGCGCGCGCGGGCCGCGCTGGCCGCCATCGGCGCCCGGCGCAGCTTCCTGATCCACATGAGCCACGACGTGAAGCACGCGGCGTTCTCCCGCCGCCTGCCGCGTGGCGTCAAACTGGCCTACGACGGCCTGAAAGTGAGGGTTTGATGAACAGATTCGCGAGCCGGGTCCTCTTCGCCGCCCTGTCCGTCCTGCTGTCCGTCTCCGCCGCGCGCGCGGCGGCGCCGAGCGAGATCACGGTGCGCCTGCAAATGGATTCGGACCAGTACGTGGAGGGCGAGCGCATCCGCGCGGTGGTCGACATCGCGAACGCGTCCGCGGACGTCATCGACTGCCGTTCGGAGAAGGCGAAGGACCACCTGGTGCTCGAGCTCTACCGCACCAGCGACAAGTACCAGTTCGAGAAGGGCTCGGACATCCCGTTCACGGCCGGCTTCGCGCTGCTCTCCGGCGAGGGCCAGAAGCTGGAGACGTTCCTCGGCGACCATTTCCCCTTCCACAAGTCCACGCACTACCAGGCGCGCGCCGTGCTGATCCACGACGGCCTGCGCTTCGAGAGCACGTTCAAGACCTTCAGCATCGTGCCCGGGATGAAGTGCGGCGGGGCCCTCCAGCTCTTCGAGGGGCGGGACGGGCTGAAGCGCGAATTCGAGCTCGTGCACTGGAACCGCGAGCGGGTGGAACACCTGTTCCTGAAGGCGCGCGACGAGGGCGCGCGGCCCCGCCGCTGGCCGACGACCGACCTGGGCCCCGTGCTGCGCGTGACCCCGCCGCGGCTTTCGATCCTGCCGTCCGGCGAGGTGATCGTGCTCCACCGCACCACGCAGGACGCCTTCATCCGCTCCGAGTTCTGGAGCCTCCCGGGGGCCTTCGAGTTCAATCTCCACGAAGTGATGATGGACCCCGAGGTCGCGGGCGCGAAGCGCGTGCGCGAGGTCTACAAGGAGACGGGCGGCGTGGAGCCCGTGAAGAAGGCGTGGTGGAAGTTCTGGTAAGGCTGATATGATCGTTCTCGGTATTGAATCAAGCTGCGACGAAACCGCGTGCGCGGTCGTGCGGGACGGCCGCGAGGTGCTGTCCAACGTCGTCTACACCCAGATCCCCCTGCACCAGCCCTATGGCGGCGTGGTGCCGGAGGTTGCGAGCCGCGCGCACATCGAGAAGGTCCACGGCGTCGTCTCGGAGGCCCTCGCCCGGTTCCGCGCGAACTGCCCGGGCGCCTCCCTCGACGCCGTCGCGGTGACCTACGGCCCCGGCCTCTCGAGTTCGCTGCTCGTCGGCCTGAACGCCGCGAAGGGCCTCGCGATGGGCCTGGGCGTGCCGCTCATCGGCGTCAACCACATCGAGGCCCACCTCCACACGCCGTTCCTCTACGACCTGGGCGCGGACGCCCCCGGTCCCGGCCCCGAGTCCGCCCTGCCGGCCCTCGGCCTCGCGGTCTCCGGCGGGCACACCACCTGGGTGGACATGCCGGCCTACGGCGAGTACCGCATCATCGGCCAGACGCTGGACGACGCGGCCGGGGAGGCGTTCGACAAGGCGGCCAAGCTGCTCGGCCTGGGCTATCCCGGCGGACCCGTCATCGACCGCTGGGCGAAGGGGCACTGGAACGGCGCGACCGACTTCTCGGACGCCGCGGCCCTGAAGGCGCTCGCCTATCCGCCCGGCATCAAGGTGCGCGACCCGATGCCGCGCTTCCCGAAGGGGCACCCCCGCGCCGGCACCGCGGCGCTGGCGGGGCTGGACGCGGACCTCTGCGTCTCCTTCTCGGGCCTGAAGACCGCGCTCCTCTACTACGTGAAGAGGAACCCGCCGAAGGACGACGCCGGGAAGGCCGCGCTGGTGGCCGCCTACCAGGAGGCCATCGTGGGCACGCTGGCCGACCGCACGCGCCTCGCGCTGCGCCGCCGGTCCTACGGGGCGCTCATCGTGGGCGGCGGCGTCTCCCTCAACGGCCGCCTCCGCGCGAAGCTCGCCGAGGTCGCGGCCGACGCGCGCGTCCCGCTCCTGCTGGCGCAGCCGAAGTACTGCGGGGACAACGCGGCGATGATCGCGGGCCTCGCCTTCCACCGCAGGAACCTGGTCGGCGAGGCCGCCCTCGCGGTCGACGTGAACCCCACCCTGCAGGCGGGAGACTGATTCGCCGTTTCCTTGATTCCCCGACGCGAAATCGTGTATAATGGAGCTTCCCTCGAGGAAGTCCCGACATGGCGAAGATCAAGCTGACAAAGACGGAGCTCAAGGCCCAGACGGATGCGCTGAAGCGCTTCCAGCGCTTTCTGCCCATGCTGCAGCTGAAGAAGCAGCAGCTGCAGGGCGAGATCGCCGGCATCGCGGCGAAGGCCGAGGCGGTGACGGAGAAGGAGAAGTCCGTCCGCCGCGCCCTCGAGTCCTGGGTGGGGCTGTTCGCCACCGGCGCCGACCTGCTGGCCGGCCTCGTCTCCGTGAAGGAGGTCAGGGTCTCGCACGCGAACATCGCCGGCGTGGAGATCCCCGTGTTCGACGGCATCGAGACGGACGTGAAGCCCGTCGACCTCTGGGAGACGCCCGCGTGGGTGGACGACGCGGTGGGCGCGCTCACCGACATCCTCGCCCTGCAGAGCGAGCGGGCGGTGCTGCAGCGCCAGCGCGACCTCATCGCGGAGGAGCTCCGCACGACGTCGCAGCGCGTCAACCTGTTCGAGAAGGTGAAGATCCCCGCGTGCCGGGAGAACATCCGCGTGATCAAGATCGCGATCGGCGACGAGCAGACCGCGGCCGTCACGCGCGGCAAGATCGCGAAGAGCCGCGGCGGGGATTCCGAGGACCGGGAGGGCGCGGCATGATCGTCCCGATGAAGCATCTCACGCTGCTGTGCGTGGCGGACGCGGGCGAGAAGACGCTGGCCGCGCTGCGCGACCTCGGCTGCGTGCACGTCGACCTCTCCGGCGCCTCGTCGGCGGCCTTCGCGGCGGCGCGGGGCGAGCTGGCCGAGGCCGAACGCGCGGTCCGCATCCTCTCCAAGGCGGCCGCGGAGGCGAAGGGCGGGGCGTCCGTCGCGGCCGACGGCCGCTTCGACTCCGTCCGCAACGCGGACCTCGTGGCGGCCGTCCTGGCGGCCGACGCGGAGCGCCAGGCCGCCGCCGAGGAGGCGGAGGCGCTGCGGCAGACGGTCCGCGCCTACGAACCCTACGGCGATTTCGACCCCGCGCTCGCGCAGAGCCTGCTGGACCGGGGCGTCGACCTGTCGTCCGTCTGCACGCTTCCCGACCCGCTTCCGCGCGAACGCCTGTCCGCGACGCGGGCGCGGCTGGCGGCCGCGCAGGCGAAGGTCGCGTCCCTCGCCGCGGCGCTCGCGTCCGCGAACGGCCGCGCGGGCGCGATTCTCGCAGCCTACCCGGGCCTGAACGACCGGATCGCCTTCGCGGCGGCGCGGGACGCGCTCGCCACGCAGGGCGCGGTCTCGTGGATCGAGGGCTGGATCCCCGCGGAGAGCGTGCCGCGCCTGCGCGCGCAGGCCGTGACCCGCGGCTGGGGCCTGCTGCTGCGCGACGCGGAGCCGGGCGAGAATCCGCCCACGCTGATCCGCCCCCCGAGGCTGTTCCGCCCCGTCGCGGCGCTCTTCCAGGGGCTCGGCATCGCCCCCGCCTACAGCGAGGCGGACGTCTCGGTGCCGTTCATGTGCTATTTCTCGGTCTTCTTCGCGATGCTCGTCGGCGACGGCGCGTACGGCGCGATTTTCCTGGCGGCGACCCTCTTCGGCTGGTGGAAGACGCGCCCGAAGGGCGAGGGGCACCGTCCGCGGATCATCCGCAGCTGGCTCACGATGCTGACCGTCTTCTCCTTCGCGACGGTCGTCTGGGGCGTCCTCTCGAACACCTGGTTCGGCGCCGGCATCCCCGCGTGCGCCGACTGGCCGACGGTGAAGTGGCTGGCGGACCCGAGCTACGGCAACATGATGCTGCTCTGCTTCACGATCGGCGCCTCCCACCTGATGCTCGCGCGCATCTGGAACGGCATCTGCAAGGCGCCGGACCCGACATGCCTCGCGGAGTTCGGCTGGGCGGGCGTGCTGCTGCTGATGTACCTGGTCACGAACGCGATCGTCAAGATCTTCCCCGCGGTGCCGGCCTGGGGCTTCTGGGTGGGCGGCGTCTCGATCGCGCTCGTCTTCCTGTTCACGGTCAGGCCGTCCGAACTGAAGACGCGCGGCGCGGAGCTCGGCATGCTGCCGCTCAACATCATGAGCGCGCTGGGCGACATCATCTCGTACGTGCGCCTGTTCGCGGTGGGCCTCGCCTCCGTCAAGGTCGCGGAGAACTTCAACGCCATGGCGACGGGCCTCGTCAGCGCCGAGCACGCGCTGTGGCTGAACGCGCTGCTGGCGGTCGCGATGGTCGCCATCCTCCTGATCGGGCACGGCCTGAACCTGGCCATGGCCGGCCTCTCGATCCTCGTGCACGCCGTCCGTCTGAACACCCTCGAGTTCTCGAACCACAAGGGCGTCACCTGGGCGGGCTACGCCTACAGGCCCTTCAGGAAGAATGCGTGAGGCCG
>JAEDMN010000048.1 GCA_016302985.1 Kiritimatiellia bacterium
TCCAGCGGCTACGGCGTCCTGCTGGTCGAGGGATCGCGCATGCGCTGCCTGGAGGCGGGCCGCATCCGGAACGCGCCGAAGCTGCCGCTCTCGGACTGCCTGCGCGCCATCCACGCGCGCGTGGCCGAACTGATCGCCACCTACGACCCGGACGTGCTGTCCATCGAAAGCGTCATCTACGGCAAGAACGCCGGCACGATGCTGCTGCTCGGCGAAGCGCGCGGCGCGGTGATCGTGGCGGCGGCCGGTGCGTCGCGCCCCATCTACGAATACGAGCCGCGTCGCGTGAAGATGGCGGTGTGCGGCAACGGCCTTGCGGAGAAGGAACAGGTCCAGCGGATGGTGAAGACGCTGCTCGGGCTCGAAGAGCTGCCCCAGAACGACGCGGCCGACGCGCTTGCGCTCGCCATCACGCACGCGCATTCCAACTCCCTGCTCAACCCGCGCGCGCCGATCTGACGGAGATTCCGCGCGCCGGGTCCATCTCCACCCTATCCCGCGGAATGAAAGAGTGCTATAATTCAATCAGGCGCGGGGACGGCAATGTCCCGCGCGGGAACATCCAAAGGGAAAAGGAAAGAACATGAGCTTCAAGGGCCCCGGCGGCTCCCGAAGACTGGGACTGGCCATCTGCAGCAGCGTCGTGACGCACATCGTCGCGTTTGGCTTCCTGATGCTGATCGGCGGCGGTTCGTCTTCCGCCCCGACTGCACCCGCCCCCTCTCCCGCGCCGTCCGACGAAGGCGAAGTGGCCGAGACTTCTGGTTCCGAGGTGGAGGATCCCATTGCCGCCGCGGCGAAGGCCGATGCGGAACGCGCGGCGAAAGAGTCTGCGAAACGCGAGAACGCGACGCGCAACGCGAAGCCTGCCCGGACGAAGCCCGAGGCGAAGGGCGGCCCCGCGAGGAAAACGGTCGAGACGCGCAAGCCCGTGGAGAGGAAGGTCGCGGAAAAGAAGCCGGAGGCCGCGAAGCCCGAAGCCCGGGACGAGGGTGGCGCGGCCGAGTCCGACAAGTCCGAATGGAAGACCTACGAGGTCCGTCCCGGCGAGAGCCTGACCAAGCTCGCGGCCAAGTGCGGCTGCACGGTCCCGGAGCTCGCGAAGGCGAACAACCTCAAGGTGAACGCGAACCTCTACGTCGGCCAGAAGATCAAGATCAAGGCTTCGGCGGAGTGACCTCCGCTAGTCGACGACGGCTTCCGCCAGCTTGGCGTCGAGTCGCTTGGGACTGACCGGTTCCGCCGTGCGGAGCTCCTGCGCGAAGAGCGAGACGCGGAACTCCTCGAGCATCCACCGGAACTCGGCGAGGCCCTTCGCGTCGAACTTCACCTTCGACTTGCCCGTGGCGGCATCCTGGTAGAGGATCCAGTAGGGCGCGAGGCGCGCCTCCTTCGACAGGTCGCCGGAGGGGTTCATGCGGGCGCGGTCGACGCGGATCGCGGCGCCCTTCAGGTAGCGTGCGTAGTTGCGCAGGCGGGCCAGCGGCACGGTGCGCGGGAAGCCGCGGTAGAGCAGCCAGGCCAGCTGCGTCTGGACGGAATCCACCGTGTCCTCGGGCATTCCGCCGCCTTCGAGCGCGTCCGAGATGCGCGCCGCGGCCTCGAACGAACGGGAGAGGATCTTCGTGATTTCGAACTGCGCCTCGGCGAGCGCGCTGCGGTCGTTCTTCAGGCGCCGCTCGAACTCCGCGGCGTCGCGGACGGGCGGACGGTTCCGCACAAGCGCCTCGCGCACGGCGCCGGCGTAGATGTCCTCCGTGACCTTCTCGTCGGGGTAGTCCATCGCCTTGAGGTAGAACTGCGCGGCGAACGGCAGCTTCTTGCGGCGGAAGGGCACGCAGCCGGCGCGGTCGAGCGCGAGGAGGTAGAGGCGCGTGACGCCGGCGGCATGCGCGGCCGCGGCGGACTTCTCGTCGGCGTAGAGGCGCAGCGAGACGGCATCGCCGTCGTCGTGGAGCGCGGGGAAGTGCTCGAGCTTCCAGCCGGCCTTCGCGTCCGTGGTCCGCTCGGGAATCGTCCCGAAGGTCCAGGAGGTGGAAGACACCTGCGCGGGCGTCCGGGCGTCCGGGCGCGTGCGGGCCGACAGCCGCACGCCGGCGGCGTCCGTCTCGACCCCGGCCTGGGCGAGAACCTCGTCGAGGTCGCGCGAGCAGGCGAGGACGCGCCCCGTCGCGTCGTCGCGGATGCGGTAGCGCACGCGCAGGTGGACGGGCAGGCGCACCTTGTCCCAGGCGTCCGCCTCGATGCGGAAGCCCCACTGCTCGTAGACCGCGTGGCGGAAGGCGTCCACGAGGGGTTCGCTGCCGGGCTTCAGGCAGGCGAGCAGGCCGCTCACGATGTCGTCGACGGGCGAGAGCACGCGGCGCAGCGCGGAGGGCAGCGTGGAGATCATCCAGGCGAGCTTCTCGGGCAGGGCGCCCGGCACGAGCCAGTCCGCGCGCCAGAGGCGGAGGACCGCGGCGTCCGACTTGCGCACCGTGCAGGTGATGCCGTCTTCGTCCGGGTCGTCCGGCGTGTGGCGGTAGGAGAGGGAGATCTTCGCGTCGCCGATGCGGATCGATTCGGGGAAGTCCGCGGCGGCGACGGATTCGGGGGGCCACCAGTCCGCCTTCTTCAGGACGAAGGTCGCAGGGTCGAACGGTTTAAACGCGGAAAGGTCCCCGCGGGACGACGGGACGTGCCGGCCGGCGATCCATTTGCGGAGCGCGGGGGCGGAGGCGACGTCGGGCGGCAGGATCTCCGCGAAGTGCGCGACGAGCCTGTCCGCGTCGAAGATCTCCGGATGGCGCGTCTTCTCGGCCCGGCGGCGGAGGGCGTCCAGGAAGGCGCAGTTCTCGCGCACGGGCGGAGGCGGCTGCGGAAACTCGCCGTCGACGAGCGCGCGGCGGATGAAGATCTCGCGGGCGAAGCGGAGGTCGTAGCGGCTGAAGTCGCAGCGGCGGGCGGGGACGACGACGAGGCCGTAGAGCGTCACCTGCTCGGTGGCGCGTACGTAGCCGGACTGCGGGTCCCATTCGGGCGAATGGCAGCTGCGGCGGCAGACGTTCCCCGCGGCGGGCTCGATCCAGGCCGGGTCGATCTCCGCGGCGTTGCGCGCGAAGAGGCGGGCCGTGTCGACGAGTTCGCCGGCCATGATCCAGGGCGGGGCGTCCTGCTTCGGCGCCTTGTCCGCGGGCTTGCGGTGCGCGTTGACGACGTGCGCGAGCTCCTCCTCCTTCTTCCGCGCCTTCTTCGTCAGGATGGACGAGGGGTGCAGCGCGAAGCGCAGGCCGTGGGCCCCGCGGTACTCGCGCGCCTCGGGGTCGTACTTCCCGATGCGGCCGAGCAGGCCCGTGAGGAGGGCCTGGTGGAGGCGCGCGGCATGGTCCTCCGCGCGCCGCCGTTCCGACTTCCCGTCGGAGGCGTGCGTCTCCGCGAAGGAGAGGCCGAGCCGCTTGCAGAGATCCGTGAGCTGGCGCACGAGGTCGCGCCATTCGCGCATCTTCGGGTAGGAGAGGTAGGTCTTCTTGCAGAGCGCGCGCAGCTTGGACTGCGAGAGGGCGCCGGACTGTTCCTCCCACCACTGCCAGAGCTTCAGCGTGCCGAGGAAGTCCGAGCCGGGCACGCGGAAGGGGGCGTGGGCCTGCGTCGCCTTCTCGCGTTCGTCGACGGGACGGCGCTTCGGGTCGTCGCACGACATCGCGGCGACGAGCGGGATGGCGTCCGCGAGCACGGCCTTCTCGGACGCGGCGATGAGCATGCGCGCGAGGCGGGGCTCGACGGGAATCTTCGCGAGCTTGCGCCCCGTTTCGGTGAGGGCGATGTCCCCGTTGCGGTCATGGCAGATGGCGCCGAGCTCGAGGAGCTCGCGCAGACCCTCGTTGATCATCGCCGGCTTGGGCGGGTCGAGGAAGGGGAAGCGCGAGATGTCGCCGAGGCGCAGGTCGAGCATCGTGAGGATGACGCCGGCGAGCGAGGAGCGCAGCACCTCGGGGGCGGTGTAGTCCTCGCGGGACTTGAAGTCCTCTTCCGAGTAGAGGCGGATGCACGTGCCGGGTCCGAGACGTCCGCAGCGTCCCGCGCGCTGGCGGGCGGACGCGGCCGAGACGGGTTCGATCTGGAGGCGCTGCACCTGCGTGCGGTGGATGTAGCGCGAGATGCGGGCGAGGCCGGAGTCGACGACGCAGCGGATGCCGGGGATGGTGACCGAGGTCTCGGCGACGTTCGTCGCGAGGATGACGCGGCGGCGGGAGGAGGGTCGGAACGCGCGCTGCTGTTCCTGGGCGGGCAGCGAGGCGAGCAGCGGGATGATGTCGTCCCCGCCGCGGAGGCGCAGCAGGTTCTCCGCTGTTTCGCGGATGTCGCGTTCGCCGGGCAGGAAGACCAGCACGTCGTCGGACGGCGGGAGCTCGGCGACGGCCGCCGCGACGTCGCGCGGCAGGTCGAGTTCGTCGTCCTCGCGGGGCGGGCGGTAGACGAGCTCGATGGGGAAGAGGCGGCCGGGCACGGAGACCACGGGCGCGCCGTCGAAGAACGCGGCGAACTTCTCCACGTCCAGCGTGGCGGAGGAGACGACCACCTTCAGGTCGCGGCGCCGCGCGAGGATGCGCTTGAGGATGCCGAGCAGGAAGTCGATGTTGAGCGAGCGCTCGTGGGCCTCGTCGACGATGATGACGTCGTAGTTGCGCAGGAGCGGGTCGCCGCGCGTCTCGGCCAGGAGCACGCCGTCCGTCATGAACTTCACCTGCGTGTCGCGCGAGACCTTGCGTCCGTAGCGGTGCTGGAAGCCGACCAGCCCGCCCACCTCGGTCTTCAGCTCGTGCGCGACGCGCTCCGCCATCGTGACGGCGGCGAGGCGGCGGGGCTGCGTGCAGGCGACCCGCACGCCCTTCCCCAGCTCCAGGCACATCTTGGGCAGCTGGGTCGTCTTGCCGGACCCGGTGTCGCCGCAGACGATGACGACGGGATGGTCCGCGAGCGCGGCGAGGATCTCCTCGCGGTACGCGCAGACCGGCAGCTCGGGCGGATAGTTGTACTGGATGGGTTCGTCCATGCGGGCCGAAATGTTAGCACACCACGCGCGCGCGCGCAATAAGGTGGTATAATCTCGCGTCATGGAATTTCTGAAGAAGGTTTCGGAGTGGCTGGCGAAGGAGACGCCGTGGTTCATCACGGCGGTGGCGGTGCTGACGTATTTCTGTCCCGCGGCGTTCGGGTGGGTGCGCGGGACGACGCAGACGGCGATTCTCGGCCTGATCATGCTGACGATGGGCATGACGCTCACGGCGGGGGACTTCAGGGCGCTCGCGTCGCGTCCGCTGGACATCCTGATCGGCTCGGTCGCGCAGTTCACGCTGATGCCGCTCATCGCGTTCGGCGTGTCGCATGCGCTGGGGCTGCCGCGCGGCGTGGCGGTGGGGCTGATCCTCGTCGGGTGCTGCCCGGGCGGCGTCTCCTCCAACCTCATGAGCTTCCTCTGCAAGGGCGATGTCGCGTTCTCCGTCGGCATGACGACGGCGTCCACGCTGCTGGCGCCGCTGCTGACGCCGCTGCTGATGCTCGGACTGGCGGGCGAGATGGTGGACATCGACACGGTCGGGATGTTCAGGAGCGTGCTCCTGGTGACGCTGTTGCCGGTGGCCGTCGGTTTCTCCCTCAATCACGGGTTCGGCGCGCGTCCCGCCTTCCGCGAGACGATGAAGCTGATGCCGGGCGTCGCCGTGCTCGCGCTCGCGTGCATCGTGGGCGGGGTTGTCTCCGCGCAGGGCGCGCGGTTCGCGGAGAGCGGCGTGTGGATCTTCGTCGCCGTGCTGCTGCACAACACGCTCGGCTACGCGCTCGGCTACGCCGCGGGCGTGCTCGCGCGCTTCGCGCCGCCGAAGCGGCGCACCATCTCGATCGAGGTCGGCATGCAGAACGCGGGACTCGCCACGGTCCTCGCGACGAAGCACTTCCCCGCGCTGCCCGAGGCCGCGCTCGCGAGCGCCGTCTCGTGCATGTGGCACTCGATCTCCGGCGCGCTCCTCGCGGGCGTCTTCAACGCCCTCGACCGCTGGACCGCGCGGCGGAAGTGATTTGTGCTATACTTGCCGGAGATTTTCTGAAAGGAAGCACGAAATGACAGTCGACACGCTTTGCGTCCAGGGGGGCTGGCAGCCGAAGAAGGGCGAGCCCCGCCAGGTTCCGATCTACGCCACGACCACGTTCAAGTACGAGACGTCCGAGCAGATGGCGGACCTCTTCGACCTGAAGGAGGCCGGCTACTTCTACACGCGCCTCGCGAACCCGACGAACGATCAGGTCGCGAAGAAGATCTGCGCGCTGGAGGGCGGCGTCGCCGCGATTCTCACGAGCTCGGGCCAGGCCGCGTCGACGTACGCGATCCTCAACCTCTGCAACGCGGGCGACCACGTCGTCTGCTCGGCGCAGATCTACGGCGGCACGTTCAACCTCTTCGCCGTCTCGCTCAAGAAGCTCGGCATCGACTTCACGTTCGTGAGCCCGGACGCGACGCCGGCTGAGATCGCGAAGGCGTTCCGCCCGAACACCAAGTGCGTCTTCGGCGAGACGGTCGCGAACCCGTCCGGCGTCGTCCTCGACATCGCGAAGTTCGCGAAGGCCGCGCACAAGTTCGGCGTGCCGCTGATCATGGACAACACGTTCCCGACCCCGGTGCTGTGCCGTCCCTTCGACTTCGGCTGCGACATCGTCACGCATGCGACGACGAAGTACATGGACGGTCATTCGTCCCAGGTCGGCGGCTGCATCGTCGACAGCGGCAACTTCGACTGGTCGAAGTACCCCGCGCGCTTCGCGGGCCTCGTCGCCCCGGACGAGTCCTACCATGGCCTCTCCTACGTGAAGCAGTTCGGCAAGCAGGCCTACATCGTGAAGTGCACCGCGCATCTCATGCGCGACTTCGGCTCGATTCCGTCCCCGTTCAACGCGTTCCTGCTGAACCTCGGCCTCGAGAGCCTGCACGTGCGCATCCGCCGCCACGCGGAGAGCGCGCTTGCGATCGCCAAGTGGCTCAAGACGCAGAAGAAGGTCGCGTGGGTGAACTTCGCGGGCCTGCCGGACTCCCCGTACCACAAGCTCGTGAAGAAGCAGTTCTCGGGCAGGAGCCCGTGCGGCGTGATGACGTTCGGCATCAAGGGCGGGCGCGAGAAGTCCATCAAGTTCATGGACAACCTGAAGCTCATCGGCATCGTCACGCACGTGGCGGACGCCTGGAGCTGCGTCCTGCACCCGGCCTCGCACACGCACCGCCAGCTCAGCGACGAGCAGCTCAAGGCCGCCGGCATCCCGCCGGACCTCATCCGCCTCTCCGTCGGCCTCGAGGACCCCGACGATCTCATCGCCGACCTCAAGCAGGCGCTGGCGAAGATCTGACATGCGCCTTGCCGCCCCAGTTCTCGCGCTGACGCTCCTGCTTGCCGGCGGGGCGTCCGGCGTCGCGCCGATTCCGCCGGACAAGTCCGCGGTCGTGAAGCTCCAGATCTGCCTGGCGCGCCGCGGCTTTTCCTGCAACGCGATCGACGGCGAACTGGGGCGGAAGACGAAGGTCGCCCTCGCGACCTACTGCGCGGTCAACGGCTTCACCGAAGGACCCCGGGCCTATCGTCCCGGTTGGGAGGCGCGGGCGGCCGAAATCCTCTTCCCCGGCGAGAAGGACCTCTTCATCACGAAGGCGGTGACGGCCGAGGACCTCGCGCAGCTCGTGCGGATCCCGAAGGAGCCGGCCGAGAAGGCGAAGCTCGCCGCCATGGGCTACCAGACGGTCGAGGAGCTGTTCGCGGAGCGCGGGGAGTGCTCGGTCGCGCTGCTCCGCTACCTCAACCCCGGCCTCGCATGGCCGAATCCGCCTGTTGGCGCGTCCGTCCGGCTTCCCAACCCGTCCCGCTACCACGACCGGCCCGCGCCGAAGCGCTTCCCCTATGGCCGCGCGGACGTGCTGCGCGTCTCGCTCTCCCGCCTCGAAATCACGGCGTTCGACGAGCAGGGCCGGATGATCGGACTCTTCCCGTGCTCGATCGCGGCGAAGAAGAGCAAGCTGCCGCCGCCGGGCGAAATCCAGGTGAAGACGCTTGCAGACAAGCCGAACTACACCTACACGGAGGCGCGGGCGGGGAAGAACGGCCGCATCGGGCGGTACATCTACCCGCCGGGTCCGAACAATCCGGTCGGCGCCTCCTGGATCGGCCTCACCCTGCCGACCTATGGCATCCACGGCACCCCGTTCCCCGAGCAGATCGGGCGCGCGGAGTCGCACGGCTGCTTCCGCCTCGCGAACTGGAACGCCATCAAGCTCCGCAGCATGTGCGAAGTCGGCACCAGCGTCGTGATCGAGCAGTAGGGACCCCGCGTCAGAAGACGCGGTTGCTGATTTCCGCCGCTGAGTTCAGACAGGACCGGTAGTCGCTCGGCGTCTTCGCGAGCGGGAAGCGGATGCCCGCCCATTCCAGCTTGTGGTGCTTGTTGCCGCTCACGTAGCGGAATCCGAGCTTCTCCAGTTCCGCGAGCGCCGCGTTGTCGAGGCGGGACCCCGCGTCCCTGACGATCCGTTTCACGGCCTCGCGCCGGTGATCCAGCTCGCCCGTGGGCGGATTGGCGACCAGGACGGCCTCGAGGATGCGGGCGCGGCGGTCGCGTCCGCCCGCTTCGGCCGCGCTGACGGCATCCGCGAGCGTCTCCACGACGTGCTCGCGCAGCTCGCCGGGGAACTTCTCGGAGAACGCGGCGGGCTTCTCGAGCAGGACGGAGGAGGAGAGGGCGGTGCGCTGGGCCTCGGCCAGTTCGGCCTTCAGGCGCGCGATCTCCACGTCCTTCGCGGCGAGCTGCGCGTCATCCCGTTGCGTCGCGCGCGCGGCGGCGAGATCGGCCGCCAGGCGATGGTTCTCGTCCTCGAGCTGCAGGCGGCGGGCGTTGAGGGCCTCGGACTCCGCCTCCGCATCGGCGAGCTCCTGCTTCGCATCGGCCAGTTCTTCGTTCGCGGTGGCGAGGTCGGTGGCGAGGGATTCGGAAACGGACTTCTGGATTTCAATTTCCTCCAGGAGGGCGGCCTCGCGCGCCTCGAAGGCGGCGCGTTCCGCGGCCCGGGCGGCCTCGGCCTGTTCCTCGCGCACGCGGGCGATGGTGGCGGGGGTGACGACGGTGGTGCGGAGTTCGGGGACGCCCGTGGCCGGCTTCGGCTTCTTGCGGGGCTCGCTTGCACCGAGCAGCGAGGAGAAGTAGTCTGCGGAGGAACCCGCGGCCGCCAGGGCGCGGTCCTCCGGTTCGGCGGGCGGCGGCGGGACGGCCGGCGCCGGTTCGGCGGGCTTGAATTTCCTGAGCTGCGAGAAATCGGTGAAGGACCCCATGTCGTATGTTCTCCAATGAAATGAAACTTTATTGTACCACTTTTCGCGATGGAATTTATGCTATAATTTGTTTTCGGCATAATTGCACAAGGATTCCTTGATGAGGAACGAAAACGAGAGAAAAGGTCCCTGCGGAGGGGTGCGGGACGTGGTGAAGCGGCGCGCGAACGGCGTGAAGGGCTTCATGCGGGAGGGGGTCTGGCAGATCGACGTGGACGCGCAGCCCTTTCTGAAGCGCACCGCCCTCCAGGTCGTCCGGTTCGGCACGCTGGTGGTCAACGGATTCGTCCGGAACCGCTGTGCGCTGCACGCCGCGGGACTGACCTATTTCTCCATCCTCTCCGTGGTTCCGGTCCTGCTGCTGATGCTCCTTTTGACGAAGCCGTGCGGCATGTACGAGTGGTCGCGCGAGAAGCTCCGCGTCCAGACGGACCAGATGATCGAGACGTTCTTCGAGAAGAAGGGCGTGGCGCCCGCCGATGGGGTGATGGCCGAAGGCGCCGTGAAACCCGCGGATGCCGGTGCGAAACCCGCGGAGGACAGTGCGAAGTCCGTGGATGCCGCGAAATCGGCGGAGGACGCGAAGCCCGCCGAGGCGAAGCCGGACGGCGCGGCCGCGGGGAAGGAATTCGGCGCGCAGGCGCGGCAGCTGCGCGACCAGATCCTCGGCCAGATCGACACGAAGATCCAGGATTTCAACTTTGGACTGATGGCGCTGGTCGGCTTCGTCGTGCTCGCCTGGACCGTGATCAAGACCTTCGGGCAGGTGGAGGCGTCCATCAACGAGATCTGGTACGTGAAGAAGGACCGGCCCATCTGGCGCAAGGCGTATCTCTACGTGTCCGCCGTCATGGTGCTGCCGCTCCTGACGGCGCTGGCCATGTCCCTGCCTCTGCTGCGCGTCGCGAAGAGCGTGCTGGACGCGACGCTCGGCGCGACGTCGTACACGAAGTGGGCGGGCGACGCGCTGATCGCGGTGCTGGACTCCTCGCTGTTCTCGTTCTCCGTCTCGCTGCTCTTCTCCGCGCTGGCGATCGCGTTCATCTTCAAGGCGATGCCGAACCGTCACGTGCTGAACCGCGCGGCGATTGAGGGCGGTCTCGTGACGGCGGTCCTCCTGGGCGTGTGGGTCCGGCTGTGCGCGGTGCTCCAGTTCGGAATCTCGAACTCCAGCGCGGCCTACGGCTCGTTCGCGCTGGTTCCGATCCTGATTGTCTGGATCAACATGAGCTGGACGATCCTCCTGTTTGGAAGCAACATGGCGTATGCGTTTCAGTGCATTCATAGTCGTCTGCGGGCTCTGCCTTGCGACTGAGGCGGCCCTCCGCTTCACCCAGCCGATCTGGCGGGCCGACCTGGGCTTCAGCGTCCCGACGCTCGAAGGCGCCGAGGGTTGTCCGCTGGACCCGCCGCGGGCCGAGGCCTACCTGGTGACGCACGAGGGACGGAGCAGCCTGTCGGACCGTTTCGATTCGTTCGACCTGTGGATCTGCCGGACCGTGCGGGGGCGCTGGCGGGACAAGGCGGGCAACGAGCTCCAGATTGCCCGCCTGGCCTTTCGGCCGCCGGAGGACGCGCAGGGCATGGTCCGGACGCGCCAGTCATTCGAGGCCAACCTGCAGCGGCGTTCCGTCGACCGGAAGGTTCCGTCCCACCGGGACGAGGCCGCGGCCTGGGCGAGCCCCGTGGAGATTGGCTGCGCGGCGCGGCTTCGGCGCAGCCGGCGACGGAACCTGGCCGAAGTCGTCTGCTACACGACGACGAACGATTCTGCGCTCGTGTACGCGTTCCGTCCCGCGTCTTCGGTTCGCGGCGAGGTCTTCGACTGGTTCCTGGCCTCGCTTCTGGTTGCGCCCGGGGAGAACCTGACGGAGGTGCGAGCCCGGTTCGACGAGGAGTTCCTGGACGCGATCGAGGTGCCCCCGATGCGGGTGCGGGAACGCCTGGCGCAGCCGGAGCCGCGTCCGCGGGCGGATGCGCCCGAATCCGATCTGCTGCGGGCCGACCTGCGCGCCCAGGTCGCGAACTACGACCGCTGGCATGCGGTCGACCGCGCGGACGTGACCGTCATCGACGACCTGGATTCAGACGTGCGCGCCCCCTTCATCGCGCAGCTCACGAACAACCTGCCCCGCCTGCGGCGGGCCTATGCCGAGACCGTGCCCTCGCCCCTGGAGGGCACGAACGCGCTGGCCGCCGTGCGCGTGTTCCGAAGCAAGGATGAGTACCTGGCCTACGTGGGGGTGGAGCAGAAGTGGACAGCGGCGCTGTGGTGTCCTGAACGACGCGAACTCGTGCTTCATCGCTCCACGCAGAGCGTCGCCGAGCTGCTCGCCACGGTCTGGCACGAGGCCTTCCACCAGTACCTCGCCTATTCCGGCGCGATGATCGCCAGTTCGCCCTGGTTCAACGAAGGCCACGCCAAGTTGTTCGAATTCTCCGACTACGACGCGAAGAAGGATGAAGTCGTCTTCAGGAAGGACCCCGAGGCGGCGGCCTATGTGCAGCAGTACGCGAAGGAGCTTGCGGAGGTCATCCCCGTGGTCCTTGAAATGGGCTACGAGGAATTCTACGCAGGCGGGACGGAGGAAGTCGCCGCGAAGTACCGGCTGGCTTGGTCCCTCGCCTATTTTCTCGAGATCGGCGCGCCGAAAGTCCGTTTCAAGCCGTTCAGGAACCTTCGCCGTGACTACATGAAGACGCTGGTCGAAACCCAGTCGATGCTGGAGGCGACGCGGCGGGTGCTCGGGGAAGAAAAAAGCCGCGACGCATTCGTCGCGGCATGGCTGGACTTCTGGCAGAACCAGTAGCCCCTGTCGTCCGGCTTACTTGACGACGACGACGCTGTTCAGCGTGCCGTGCTCGTTGCGGACGAAGTCGAGGTTCTCGGGATCCGCGCACCAGGTGCCGTCGATCACGAACTTGTACTCGTAGCGGCCCGGAGCCAGCTTGATCGAGGCCGTGTAGACGCCCTCGTTCTTCTTGTCGAGCATCTTCTTGCCCGTCGGGTTCCACTGGTTGAAGGAGCCCGCGAGGTAGACGGCCTTGCCGACATCGGCGCGGATGGTGAACACGACGCTCTTCTCGACGGCCTTCGCAGCCTTCGGAGCCGCGGCCTTCTTGGCGGCGCAGGGCTTCTTCGCGGTGACGGTCTTCGTGGCGGGTTTGCTCTTGATCTTCATGTCTCTCACCTTTCCTGTTCCGACGGGAAGCCGACAGGCCCCCACCTAAAACACCATGAAGTTTATAACATTGCTTCACGATTGTCAACGGCAAATCTGTAAAATCTTTGTTGGAACATGACATAACGGCAAAGAACAATGTTAAACAAATGTAAAGATGACGGGCGGAAAGTCTCGCCGCCCATTCTCGGGGATGTTGTTGCCGGGCAAATTGTGATATATTCTAAAGGATTCCAAACTTGAAAAAGGAGGCGGAATGGCGACGAAGACGAAACGGCTGCTGGAGGTCCTGCTGGTTTCCTGCGAGATGACGGGAGTGCCGGAGAAGGCTCTGTTGAAAAGCCGGAACCTGGGGTCCGTGGACCTCGTCTGGCCGCGTGCGGGCATCGCGAAGAAGTCCGCGGCGCGCGAGTTCGTGTTCGCGCGGGGCAAGGTCGACTTCACGGGGGAGCCGTGGGCGAAGCGCGTGCTGTTCCGCGAGGAGGTGGAGGACCACACGGCGCTCATGGTTTCCGTGAGCGAGCCCGTCTCGGTGCAGAAGCTCCGCAAGTTCGTGCAGCTCGCGGCGAAGTACGCGCTCAAGCAGGGCGCGGATTTCGTGGAGAAGGCCATGCTCGGGTACGCGGACCTCGCGTCCGCGCCCGTGGACGCGCTGGCGGCGATGGTGGGCGAGAAGGACGCGCCAAAGCCGATCGCGCAGGGCGTGCTGGACCTCCCGTCCCTGCCCGAGGAGGGCGCCGAGATGGTCGTGCAGGTTCCGCTCTTCCGCCCGAAGATCCTCAAGCGCCACCAGGTCGGCACCCTCACGCTCCTCCTCCGCGCGTAGGGACGCCCGCGCGAAGCGCATCCTGACTGGAAGCTCTGCATCCTCTGCGCGCGCGCCGCAGCTCTGCGTTCCGCCAGGCGGAGGCGTGCCGATTGACAGGTTCGGCGAGACTGTGCTACACTGCAAGGCACCTGGAAACCGGAACCATGATGCGGAACTTCGAGTTTAGCGGCTTTTTCTTCTTCGCGTTCTTTGAACGCGGAGCGGGATTGCCTTGCTGAAAGCCAACGCCACATGGTTCAGAAGGACGACCCCGCTCGCAAGAGGCGGGTTTTTTTATTTTCTAAAAAAGCGAGGAGTTGAAATGGTCATCATCATCAAGCGCGAGGCGGACGCCGCGCAGGTCGAGAACCTGAAGGCGCTGCTGCGGAGCAAGAACATCGACCCGGTGGTCACGAAGGGCGAGAGGCAGACGATCATCGGCTGCGTGGGCGACCTGTCGCATCTCGACACGGGCGTCATCGAGGCGCTCGACGTGGTCGAGTCCGTGCAGCGGATCCAGGAGCCGTACAAGGCGGCGAACCGCAAGTTCCATCCGGAGGATACGGTCGTCGACTGCTCGGGCGTGAAGATCGGCGGCGGGCACTTCGGCGTGATCGCGGGCCCGTGCAGCGTCGAATCCGAGGAGCAGCTTGTCGGCATCGCGCAGGCGGTGAAGGCCGCGGGCGCGACGATGCTGCGCGGCGGCGCGTTCAAGCCGCGCACCTCGCCGTACGCGTTCCAGGGCCTCGGCGCGGAGGGTCTGCGCCTCCTGTCGCTCGCGAAGAAGGAGACGGGCCTGCCGATCGTGACCGAGCTGATGGACTTCAAGGACATCGAGCTGTTCAACGACGTGGACGTCATCCAGATCGGCGCGCGCAACATGCAGAACTTCAACCTCCTCAAGGAGGTCGGCTCCTACACGAAGAAGCCGATCCTGCTCAAGCGCGGCATGTCCGCCACGCTCAAGGAGCTGCTGATGAGCGCCGAGTACGTGATGGCCTCGGGCAATCCGAACGTCATGCTCTGCGAGCGCGGCATCCGCACCTTCGAGACGGCGCTGCGGAACACGCTCGACCTCGGCGTCGTGCCGCTGCTGCACCGCATGTCGCACCTGCCCGTGGTGGTGGACCCCTCGCACGCGACCGGCTACGCCTACATGGTCGACCCCGTGGCCGTGGCGGCTGCGGCGATCGGCGCGGACGGACTCATCATCGAGGTCCACAACGACCCGCCGCATGCGAAGTGCGACGGCGCCCAGAGCCAGACGCCGGACATGTTCGCGAAGACGATGGAGAGAATCAACAAGATCAGGAGCGCGCTGTGAAGGACATCAGGAACATCCGGGCGGAAATCGACGACATCGACAGCCAGCTGACGCAGCTGTTCCAGCGTCGGCTGGAAATCGTGAAGCAGGTGGCGGAGTCCAAGCACGAGCGCGGCGCGCCGGTCACCGACCCCGCGCGCGAACGCGACATCCTCTCCCGCGTGACGGCGGCGGTGGACCCCGAATACGAGCACGGCGCACGCCTGTTCTTCAACACGCTTTTCAGCATCTCGAAGGCGCGTCAGCGCGTCATCCTCAACGGCGAGAAGCCGCTGGTGAAGGCCGTGCGGGCCGCCTGCGAGGCGAAGGCCGGCAAGCGCTTCCCGCACCGCGCCGTGGTCGCGTGCCCGGGCACGGAGGGCGCGTACGCGCAGCAGGCGACGTCCCTGCTCTTCCCGATTCCGACGATCCTCTACTTCGACGGCTTCGAGGCCGTCTTCGAGGCGGTCGAGAAGGGCGTGTGCCCCTACGGCATCCTGCCGATTGAGAACTCGGCGGCCGGTTCCGTCACCGCGGTCTACGACCTGATGGTGCGCCACAAGTTCCACATCGTGCGCGCGCTGCGCCTGAAGATCGACCACGTGCTGCTCGCGCCGCGCGGGACGAAGCTCGAGGACGTGAAGGAGATCTCGAGCCATCCGCACGCGCTCGCCCAGTGCGGCGCCTTCCTGAAGGCGCATCCCGGCGCGAAGGTCATCCCCGCCTCCAACACGGCCGTCGCCGCGAAGACGCTCGCGTCCAGCGGCCGCACGGACGCCGCGGTGATCGCGTCCCGCGCCTGCGCCGAGCTCTACGGCCTCGAGGTGATCGCCGAGCGCATCGCCGACGTGTCGTACAACTACACGCGCTTCATCTGCATCGCGAAGGACCTCGAGATCTATCC
>JAEDMN010000049.1 GCA_016302985.1 Kiritimatiellia bacterium
CTCCCGGAACGGCGGGTGGAGTCCCGCCCTCGAGTACGTCCAGCCGGTGCGCGACGCCTGGCGGGCGCGCCACGGCGGCGAACCGCCGGACAGCGCCACCGACCCCCGCTGGCTCGCGCTGGTCTCCGAATGGCAGATGGCCTACGTGCGGGCGTTCGCGGCCAAGTGCCACGCGGCGGGCGCGCCCCTCGCGACGTCGGGCGTGGCGGTCTCGGCCGCGGCGCTCGTGCTGCTGCTCGCCGGCGGCGTGCAGGGCACCATCCTCCGCCAGTTTGCGGTCGTGTTCGCCGTCGCGGGCCTCTCGACGGCCTGTGCGGCGGGGACGGTCGTGCCGGCGCTCGCGCGGCTGTTCCGGCTGGGGATGGACCGCGTGGAGCCCGTGGCCCCCGCGGGGACGTCCCCGTTGCCCGCCAGGTCGCTAGGCGCGCGCGTGGTCGCCGTCGAGGTGGCCGTGGCGCTGCTGCTGGCGTCCGCGGCCCTGGTGGCGCGGATGCCGCGCGACTACGACACGGGCTGGTCGGGCATCGCCTACGAGGAGTCGTCGAACCCGGGGCGGATGACGCTCGTGGTCGCGCTCGCGCTGCTGGCGGTGTTCCTCGTGCTGACGGTCCGCTTCAATTCGTGGCGCCGGGCGTCCCTCGCGCTGCTGCCGGCGGCCGCTCCTTTGGCGTGACGCTGCTGGGCGGCTACCTGGCCTACGCGCTCGCCGGCCTCCCGCTCGCCGCGGCCCTGAAGCCGGCGGGCGACCGCCGGCAGGAGCGGGCGGGCATCTGTTGACGCGGCTGGTCGTTTTCTGTAGAATTTCCTCCCAAAATGGTTTGTCTGGTTGGCTTCAAGGAGGTTCAGGATGAAGATTCGCATGGCAGTCTCGGGGGCGCTGGCCTGCGCGGCGGCGTTCGGCGGCGGGGAACGGACGCTGAGCGCGGACGGGAAGACGCTGACGTTCGACGTGCCGGCCGGCGGCATTTACACGAACGCGGTGGCGATCGAGAGCACCGTCACCGACATCGTGAAGACCGGCGGGGGCGACGCCTTCCTGGGCAATCTCGCCAACACGGCCTTCACGGGCCGCATCGTGGTCGAGGCGGGCTTCCTCTCCGGCATGCAGAACTCGTTTGGCAAGCCGTCCGAGATCTGGATCCGGAGCGACTCCGAGACGGGCGTCGGCGGCGCGCTCGTGTGGCTGGACCTGAAGCCGGCCCAGCTGACGACGACGGCGAGCCCGTTCTGGAACACGAAGTTCCACCTGTCGGGATCGGGTCCGGACGGCGCGGGCGCGCTGCAGCGCCCCGTGACGCACTGCGACAGCATGATCAACGGCTTCGCCAAGGAGGTCTGGCTCGAGGCGGACACGACGATCAACGTCGGCTCCCGCTGGGGCTTCGGCGGCACGACGCTGTACATGAACAACCACCGGCTGACGCTGGACGCCGGGAAGCACAGCCACGGTGACAGCCCGTTCCCCCACAAATCCCTCAATGACACCTGGGGGCGGATCTTCCATTTCGCGCGCAACGGCAACCTGACGGTTAAGGACCCCGGCGAGGTCGTCGTGACGAACGGCTGCCGCCTGCTGGTCGAGGGCAATTCGCGGGTTCTCGACGCTGCGGACTCGAACGGCGCGGTGCGGGACATGGTCGTGAACATCGCCGACGGCTGCCAGCTGCGCATCTTCTCTATCGGCGCCGCCTACGCCTCCAGCTTCCACGCGAAATTCAACCCAGGGGCGGGGCTCCAGACCTTCTACTCCTCGTACTTCGACGGCGCGCTGGAGACGACGGGTGGAACGCTGACCCTGTCCCAGTATCAGGACAAGACGTCCGGCTTCCTGCGCGGCGGCGTGTCGGGCCCGGGCCAGATCTACCACAACGCGAACGCGCCCTACACGTTCGGCGGCGAGGTTCCGCACACGAACGTCGTCGGCGGACTGAAGCTGGTCTCGACGGGCTGGGTGAACCTGCGGGACGACGAGACCTTCCTCGTCACGAACGGCGTGTACCTCGGCCGCTCGTCGGTCGCGCAGCCCTGCGTGCTGACGCTCGGCGACCGCGCGCGGATCGGCTACGACGACGCCATGCGCGCAATGACCGGTTCGCGGATGTGGGTGGGCACCCCGGACCTGTCCGACCAGAACACCTACGGCATCCTCCGCCTGGGGGACGACTCGGTGGTCTCGAACTGCGTCATGGTCGGTTCCTACGGCCGCGGCGCCGTCCACGTCTCCGGCAACGCGACGCTGCATTTCCGCGACCACGTCAACGGCAACAACAACGGATTCGTCGGTGGTGCTCAGTCGACGGGCGGCACGCGCGCCTACGGCTACATCGGCCAGGCGGGCGGCACGGTGCGGCAGGACTTCTGGTTCAACATCGGCGGCAACGGATACTCGCGCGGCGTCGTCGTCCAGAAGGGCGGCCGCTTCGAGCACAACGGCTCGGGCGAACCGGTCCGCTTCGGCTTCACCGGGACGGACTGCTGGAGCGCGTACGCGCAGTACGGCGGCACGTCCGTGTGGAAGAACTACGCGGCCTTCGGTTTCGGCAACTACACGCCGACGGCCGTCGGGAGCACGGCGTCCCTGACCGTCTCCGGACCGGACACGCTGATGGACATGTCCGCCGTCGTGTCCGGCAACGGCTCGGTCGCGGGCATCCACTGCAACGCGAACACGAACGCGGCGAATCCAAACACGGCCTGCATCAACCTCAACGACGGCGGCACGCTGTACGTGAAGCGGATCGCCCGCGGCCAGCTCACGGGCACGGGGTCGCCGTCCTGGTCGTCGCTCACCTCCCTGCTCACGGCAGGTTCTCAGTACTACCTCAACTTCAACGGCGGTGTCCTCAAGACGGCCCAGGCGGGCGAGTTCTTCCATTCAACGGCGACGGATCCGGTGCGTGAGCTGACCCGCGCGACGGTCTTCGGGAAGGGCGTGGTGATCGACACGGACGGCAAGGACGTCGTCTTCCGGATGGCGCTGCAGAAGCCGTACGGCCTCGGCATCAAGTCCGTGACGCTGCCGGACGCCGTCACGGCCCCCGCGGCCACGAACCTGCTGATCGGCCCGACGCGTCCGGTCGTGACGGCGACGGAGCGGCGCATCGCCCGCACGGCGGACCTGATGATGGACTTCGACGACGCGACGCGTCGGGCGAAGGGCGTGATCGTCAACGCGCCGGGCTTCGGCTTCACCGAGAAGCCGACGGTCGCGTTCGAGAAGGCCAACTGCTCGGAAACCTGGTCCTGCACGGTCGAGACGGTCGACTTCGACGCGGCGGACTTTCCGCACGGCGGCCTGACGAAGCGCGGCGCCGGCACGCTCACGCTCACGGCCGCGAACACATACGGCGGCGCGACGCGCCTGGAGGACGGCACGCTCGCGTTCACGCATCCGGCGGGCTTCCCGGGCGGCGACCTCGAGATTCCCGCCGCGACGCTGGCGGCGAAGGACGTCCCGACGCCCCTGCTGACGGCGGCCGCGCTGTCGTTCCGCACGGGCGCCGTGCTGCGCGTGACGGACGCGGACACGCTGGACAAGAACACCTTCGGCCCGTCCAAGGTCGTCGCGACCGTGGCGACGCCTCCCGCGACGCTGCCGACGCTCGTGCTGCTGGACGGCGACGGCGTCGAGCTTCCCGCCGCCGCGTGGACGTTCCATCTGGACGGCACGCAGCTCAAGCTCGGCCCCGCCCGCGGGACGGTGCTGATCTTCCGCTGAAGGAACAACGCATGAAAGAACCCCTCCTCCTCCTCGCGGCGCTGGCGGTCTGTGCCGGCGTCGCGGATGTCCATGTCTCCCCACGTGGCGACGATGCGGCCGACGGCACGGCGTCGAGGCCTGTCCGGACGCTGGACCGGGCGCGCGACCTCGCCGTCCGGCGCGGCGGGCCGGTCGTGGTCGCCGACGGGTGTTACGAACTGGAGCGTCCGCTCGAGCTGGGAGCCGCGCACGCGGGGCTCGTCTTCGCGGCGGCGCCGGGGGCGCGGCCGGTCGTGAGCGCGGGGCGGCGCGTCCGGGACTGGTCCGTGGACGCGAAGGGATGGTGGCATGCGCGGCTGCCGGCCGGAACGCGCGGCTCGCAGTTCTACGTGAACGGCCAGCGCCGGACGCGTCCCTTCCTGCCGCGGGAGGGCTACCACTTCATCGCCGCGGAGGCGCCGAAGAGCGCGGAGGGACTCCAGCAGTTCGTCGCGTTCTCGAACGCCTTCGACCGCGCCTGGACGGACCTCGGCGAGATCGAGGTCTGCATCTTCAACAACTGGAACCTCGCGCGGCTGCCGGTGAAGCGCGTGGACTTCGCGTCGGGACTCGTCACGCTGGACGCGCCGTTCAAGGAGAAGAAGTGCTACTACTCCCTCGCGCCCGAGAACTGGTACCGGCTGGACAACGTGCGGGCGGCGCTCGGGGAGCCGGGCGACTGGTATCTTGGACGTGATGGCGACCTCGTCTACGTGCCGCGTCCGGGCGAGGATCCGCGGACCGCCGACTGCGTGCTGGCGAACCTGGACTGCGCGGTCCGGGCCGTGCGGACGGCGGATGTCGCGTTCCGCGGCCTCACGTTCGCGCATGCGAACTGGAACATGCCGACAAAGGGCTACCATCACGCCCAGGCGTGCGCGGACCTGCACGGCGCGATCGACGTCCTGCACGCCCGGAACGTCCGGCTCGAGCGCTGCGCGGTCATCCACACGGGTGCGTATGCGGTCTCGTTCGGAGACGGGGCGCGGGACTGCGCGGCGGTGGACTGCGAGTTCGTCGACCTGGGCGCGGGCGGCGTGAAGATCGGCTGCGAGTGGGCGACGGGGAACGACCCGGAGAACTTCGGCTCGGGCTGCGTCGTCGAGAACTGCCTCGTGCGCGGCGGCGGCCGCGTCGACCCGGCGGGCGTGGGCGTCTTCCTCGGCCATGCCTTCAACTGCCGCGTGGCGCACAACACGATCCACGACCTCCACTACTCCGGCGTGTCCCTCGGCTGGAACTGGGGCTTCGCGGAGACGGCGCACGACAACGTGATCGAGTGGAACCACATCTTCCATCTCGGGAAGCGCGTGCTGTCGGACATGGGCGGCATCTACTCCCTGGGCCGGCAGCGCGGCACGGTCGAACGCTACAACCACATCCACGACATTACGCGGGCGCGGTACGGCGCGTTCGGCATCTATTTCGACTCCGGAAGCTCGCTCATCACGGTGACGAACAACCTCGTGCACGACGTCCAGGACTGCGGCCTGTATCTGCAGACGCTCTCCGCGTCGAACGTCGTCGAGAACAACGTCTTCGCGTGCTGTCCGAACTACCAGCTGCAGATCCCGCCGCGGGACAAGGGCGCCCGGCCATCCCGCTTCGCCCGCAACCTGCTCTGGTGGGACGACGGGCGGTTCTTCCTCTCCGTCCCGGACGAGAGGACGATCGAATTCGCGGACAACCTCTACTGGTGCGTCGGCGACGGCGAGGCGCCCGAAGGGGGCGTGCGCGGCTTCACGCGGAAGGATCCGTCCTTCATGGATCCGGCGAAGCGGAACTTCCGGCTGCGCGACGAGGCGGCGGCGCGGTCCGTTGGCTTCGTACCGTTCTCCGTGGCGGAGGCGGGACGGCGCGGCGGGGCGGTGCTGACGGCGGGCCTGCCGCCCGTGCCGGATGTCTACTTCCCCGCGCCGCTGAAGCCGCAGGCGCCCTGCCGCGAGGACTTCGAGAAGGCGGTCGGCCTCGGCTGGCCGGGCTGGCAGTGCATGCCGGACAATCCCGCCTCCTATGCGCAGGTCACGGCGGAGACGGCGGCCGAGGGGCGGCATGCGCTCGAGGTGACGGACACGCAGGCGGACTGGATGCCGCACTTCTGCGCGTGGCCGGACCGGCGGAAGGGGACGGTCGCCGCGTCGTTCGCGCTGCGGCTCGGCAAGGGGGCGTCGACGCAGTTCGAGGTCCGCGACCGCGAAGGCTGGTGCGGCACGCCGGGGCCGTGGATCTGGTTCGATGGCCAGGGGCGGGTGCAGGGCCGCGGTGGAAAGGTGCTGACCACGGTGCCGCACGACACGTGGATCCGCGTCGGACTGTCCTTCGAAATCGGCAGGGGACGGAAGGAGGACGTCTACTCCGTCCGCATCCAGGTGCCGGGCGAGGCCGCGCCGCGGGTCTTCGAAGGCCTGCCCGTCCACAGGCGGTTCCGGTCCGTCGGCTGGGTCGGGTTCGTCAGCGTCGGCGCCGTCGGTTCGAAGTACTGGATCGACGACTTCAGCCTCAGCGACTAGGCGCGGGATTCCGTCTTGCCTTCCCTTCAATATGCTATAATCTCCCGTATGAGAAAAGGCATCATCCTTGCAGGTGGCGCGGGCACGCGCCTCCATCCCCTCACGCGCGTCGTCTCGAAGCAGCTGCTGCCCGTGTACGACAAGCCGATGGTCTTCTATCCGCTTTCGACGCTCATGCTCGCGGGCATTCGCGAGGTGCTGGTCATTTCCACGCCGCAGGACCTGCCCAACTTCGAGCGCCTGCTGGGCGACGGGTCGGACCTTGGCATGAAGTTCTCGTACAAGGTGCAGGAGACGCCGAACGGCCTCGCGCAGGCGTTCGTGCTGGGACGGGAGTTCATCGGGGACGACGACGTCTGCCTGGTGCTGGGCGACAACATCTTCTACGGCGCGGAGCTGCCGCATCTGCTCCGGGAGGCGAACGAGTCGACCGAACCGACGGTCTTCGGCTACCGCGTGGCGGATCCGGAGCGCTACGGCGTCGTGTCGTTCGGCCCGGACGGCAAGGCCGAGACGATCGAGGAGAAGCCGGTCCGGCCGAAGAGCAACTACGCCGTCGTGGGCCTCTACTTCTACCCGAACGACGTCGTGAAGATCGCGGCGGAGCTGAAGCCGAGCGCGCGCGGCGAGTACGAGATCACGGACGTCAACCGCGAGTACCTGCGCCGGGGACGTCTGCGCGTGAAGCAGATGAGCCGCGGTTTCGCGTGGCTCGACACGGGCACGCACCAGTCGCTCGCGGACGCGACGAACTTCGTGCGCGCCATCATCGAGCGCCAGGGGCTGCAGCTTTCCTGCATCGAGGAGATCGCCTGGCACAAGGGCTGGATCGACGACGCGCAGCTGAAGAAGCTCGCGGACGGCTACGGCAAGTCCTCCTACGGCGCCTATCTGCGGGGGCTCTGCCCGTGAAGATCCTGATCACCGGCGGCAAGGGGATGCTGGGGCGGACGCTCCAGCGGAAGTTCGCGGCGCACGAGCTGTTCGTCGCCGACCTGCCCGAGGTCGACATTCTCAAGCGGGACGAACTGGTCGCGACATTCGGGGCGTTCGCGCCCGACGTCGTGATCCACTGCGCGGCGATGACCAAGGTCGACGCGTGCGAGGAGCGGGACGAACTCGCGTTCCGCCTGAACGGCATGGGCAGCGCGAACGTCGCGTACGCCTGCAAGCTGTGCGGCGCGCGCCTGATCGCCATTTCGACGGACTACGTCTTCTCCGGACATCGCGAGGAGGGGGCGTGGAAGGAGTCCGACATGCCGGTCCCGCTGACGGTCTACGGGCGCAGCAAGCTCGCCGGCGAGCGGTGCGTGCAGGACATCCTGCCGTCCGCGGTCGTTCTCCGCATCGCCTGGCTCTACGGCGCGGGCGGACCGAGCTTCGTGCACACGATGGCGAAGCTCGGCGCGCAGGAGGGGGGGCCGCTGAAGGTCGTGGACGACCAGCGCGGCAATCCGACCTCCACGGACGCGGTGGCGGACGTCATCGACTTCCTGTTCGCCCATCCCGAGGTGAAGGGCGTCGTGCACGGCACCTGCGCGGGCGTCTGCACGTGGTACGGCCTGACGGTCGAGCTGTTCCGCCTGCTGGGGTTGAAGCGCGCCGTCGACGCCTGCACGACCGACGAGTTCCCGCGGCCGGCGCCGCGTCCCGCGAATTCGGCGCTCGAGAAGACCGTGCTCGACGGACTGGGCTACCACGTGCCGCGCTGGCAGGATGCGCTCGCGGCCTTCGTCCGGACGGAGTTCCCGCGATGATGCATCCCGACTGCACGGTCCTCGTCACCTCCTGCGACGGCTACCACGACGTCGAGAACCCGTTTATCACGCTTTGGCGGAAGTTCTGGCCGGACTGCCCGTTCGAGACCGTGCTGCTGAGCGAGACCGTTCCCTGCGCGGGCTTCGACCGCGTGATTCTCACGGGGAAGGGCAAGTGCTGGTGCGAGATGCTCGCCGAGGCGCTGGACCAGATCCGCACGCCGTACGTCATCCTGCTGATGAACGACTACTATCTCGAGGCGCCCGTCGACACGGCGAACATCCTGCGCCGTCTGGACCAGGCGAAGGCCTACGGGGCCGCCAACCTCCGGTTGATGCCGAACCCTCCGGGACGTCGCGCGTTCCGCGCCGACGAGGGGTGCGACCTGCTCGAATATCCGCGCAACGCGGCATACTGCGTGACCTGCCAGGCCGGCATCTGGAACCGCGAGTACTTGCGCGGACTCGCGGCGCGCAACCGGAGCGCATGGGAGTTCGAGCGCTTCGGGTCGTTCATGCTGGACGGGGAGACGCGCCCGCTGCTCGTGACGCCGGCGAAGGAGTTCCCGTTCCTCGACGCGGTCCACAAGGGCTACTGGGAGCCCTGGGGCGTGCGGGTGATGCGGGAGAACGGCGTCGCGTACGACTTCTCCCGCCGCGGCACGCCCCCGTTCGCGGTACGGGCGCGCGAGGCCTGCAAGGCGTTGGTGTTCGCGGTCTTCCCGTGGACGTTCATCGTGCGCGTGCAGAACCTGCTCGGCGTGGGGATGAAGGAACGCCGGAAGTAGCGTGCAGAAAGGGAAAATGGTAGAATAGCGGCATGGACAAATGGTATGTGAAGAACACGGCCGGCCGGGTCTTCGGCCCCATCGACCTGGCCACGCTGAAGTCCTGGGTGAAGGACGGACGCGTGGAGCCGCTCGCCGGCATCTCCAACGACCTCACGAACTGGATGCTCGCGCCGCTCAAGCCCGAGCTGGAGATGAACTGGGTCGTCGAGAACAATCCCGGCCAGTTCTACGGTCCGACGCACCGCAACGTCGTGGAAGACCTCGTCAAGATGGGGACGCTGTCGCGCGACGCGCGTTTCTTCCAGGACGACCGCGGCGCGGGGACGGACCGGCTGCGCGCGCTCGAGGCGGCGCTCGCCGCGAAGGACCAGGAGCTGTCGCGTCGCGACGTGGTCTACGCGGAGGCCCAGCGGCAGGCTGCGAAGCGCGACCTGGCGCTGGCCGCCGCGCAGCGCGCCGTCGCGCAGCGCGACGAGCGCATTTCCGAGGCGGTGGCCGCGCTCGCCCAGCGTGACGGGCAGATCGACTCGCTCTCCAAGGCGCTGAAGGCG
This sequence comes from Kiritimatiellia bacterium, assembly GCA_016302985.1. Taxonomy (GTDB): domain Bacteria; phylum Verrucomicrobiota; class Kiritimatiellia; order RFP12; family UBA1067; genus RUG572. The sequence goes on from JAEDMN010000049.1 coordinate 9,349, forward strand.
AAAGAGGGCGAGGTCAACCGCGCAGCCGATGAAGTCGCGCGGATGTCGGCCGAGGTCGAACGGATGGCGCTCGAGATGCGCCGCCGCGAGGCCGAGATCGAGGACCTCAAGCGACAGCTGGCCGAATCCAGGGAGGTCCACCAGCGCGCATGGAAGACCGAGGTGATCGAGCCGGAAGTCGTCGTCGACGAGATGCCGCCGCCGATCGCGCGCCAGGCGTTCGGTTTCGGGCAGCGGGCGCCGCAGCCGACGCAGCAGCCCGGATCCCTGGCGGACCTCGAGCGCCGTGCGCAGGAGGAGCTCGCGCGGATGGGGTCGGCCGGCATGCAGAAGATGTTCCGCTTCAAGAAGTAGAGAACCCCCAACCAGCGAGGCAGATCCCGTGGCAAACCAATGGTATTTGAAGACGCAGGACGAGGTCTTCGGCCCCGTGACCCGCGACAGCCTGCTGGAATGGGCGCAAATGGGGCGCATCCAGCCCGGACAGGAGATCTCGGAGGACGGCGAGAACTGGGTCCCGGCCACCGAGGTCGCCTTCCTGGACATGCGCTGGTCGATCGACATCGGCGACGGCACGCCCCGCGGCCCCTTCAACAAGAAGGCCGCCCAGGCGCTGCTCGCGAGCGGCCGCCTGCCGCGCGGCAGCCGCCTCGTGGAGAGCACGCCGCCGCCCGCCGCCGATCCGGAGCCGCCCGCCGAGAACCCGCCCCCCGCCGCGCCGTCGACCCCGACACCGGAGACGGCGGTCCCTGCGCCCGCGACATCCGCCGCCCCCGCGTCCCGGGAAGTCGAGACGCTGCGCAGCCAGATCGAGACGCTCCAGGCCGGCCTCAGGGCCGCGGAGGCCCGCGCCGCCGAGGCCGAGCGCCGCGCGGACACGGCGCGCACGGAGGCGAAGACGGCGTTGAAGGCCGCGGACGTCGCGGAGGCGCGTCTGGCGACCGTGCAGGCCGAGATGGCGCGCCGCGAGGCCGATTTCGCGGCATTGCGCGCGTCTTCCGAGAAGATCCGCCGCGAATCGGAAGAGGCCCTGGCGAACGAGAAGAACCAGTCCGCGGAGGCCCTGGCCGCGGCGAAGAACCAGGCATCGGCCGAACTGGCCGCGGCGAGGACGCAGGCGTCCGAGGCCCTGGCCCTGGCGCAGGGGCAGGCCGCGGAGGCGCGCGCCGCGGCCGAGAACCAGGTCCGCGAGACGGCGGCGCTGGCCGCCGCGAAGGCCCGTGCCGAGGAGGAGCTGGCCCAGGCCCGGAAGCAGGCCGAGCAGGCTCGGCGGGAACTGGCCGAAGCCCAGGAGGCCTCCGAACGCGAGCTCGCGGCGCGCGACGACGCGCTGGCGCGGAAGGACTCCCAGCTCGAGGCGAAGGACTCGCAGCTCGAGGAACAGGAGTCCGCGTTGGCCCAGAAGGACTCTGCGCTTGCGCAGAAGGACACCGCGTTGGCGGAGAAGTCCGGCCTGCTGGCCGAACGGGAACAGGCGCTCGCGCAGAAGGAAAAGGCGCTGGCGGAGAAGGCCGCCGCGCTCGCCCGGGCCGAGGCGTCCGCGCGCGAGGCCGAATCGAAGGCCCGCGCCGCCGAGTCGGACCTTGCGGACCTCCTCGCGGCCTCGAAGGCCAACGAGGCCGCGTACGAGGACCGCATCAAGTCGCTTTCGGAGGAGATCCGCCGGCTGCCGCCGACCGCGCAGCTGGCGGCCGACGCCCAGGCCGCGGTCTACGCGCTCATGAAGGAGGAGGCGGACGAGCTGGCCGCCGCGCTGGACGCGGAGGAGAAGGAGCTCGAGCAGCTGCGTCTCTACCGCCGCCAGCGTGTCGAGCGCCTGCTGGCCCGCCGGCAGGAGATCCTGCGCAGGATCGGGACGGATGCGGAGGACATGACGAAACGCGCCCTCCGTACGCATCCGGAGGACCCGCGGACCCAGCACATGCGCCAGGAGCTGGACGCCCTGCGCGTGCTGCAGGAACGCTCCGTGCTCGAGGCCCAGCGCAAGATCCGCGACCTTTCGCTCAAGCTCCGCGAGAGCGAGGGCGAGGCGAACCGCCTGCGCACGCAGGCCGCCGACACGACGGTGCTCGCCCGTCAGCTGCAGCAGGCGCGCGAGCAGCTGATGAAGCGCGAGAAGGAACTGACCGAAGTCCGCCAGAAGTCCGAGGCCGAACGGCAGCAGAACCAGGCCGCGCAGCAGGCGCTGATGGCGAGGTTGTCGGCGCTGGAGATGGGCATGCCCGGCGCGACGCACCAGTCGCGCGAGGCGCGCAGCGTCCGGCTCGCGCCCTGGATGGGGTTGAAGCAGTAGGACGGACGGGAGGACCATGGCTGAATTTCCTGAATACGAGCTCGCCGGCATCGAGATCATCGCCCGCGGCGTGTGCATCCGCGAGGGGCGGCTGCTGCTCTGCCGGGCGAAGGGCGGGAAGACGACCTACCTGCCCGGCGGTCATGTGGAGTTCGGCGAGACGGGACGGCAGGCGCTTGTCCGCGAAGTGCGGGAGGAGCTGGGCGCCGCGTCGGAGACGGGCGCCTTCCTCGGATGCGTCGAGAACGCGTTCCTGCAGCACGGGAAGCCCCATGCCGAGGTCAACCTCGTCTATGCGCTGGACGTCCCGTCCCTGCGCGACGCGACGGGCGCCCTGCTTCCGCCTGTCGCGCAGGAGGACTGGATCTCGTTCGAATGGCGGCCGCTGTCCGATCTCGGCGACCTGCTGCCCGCGGCGTTCCGCGTCCTGGGCGAAAACCCCTCCGCCCGTTTCGACTGCTGAATGAAGACGCTCTCCCTCGTCGTTCCCGTCTACGGGGCGCCCGACCTTGTGCGGGCGCTGCTGGACGCCGTGCCCGCGCTGGCGCGCGTCGCCGCGTCCTGCGGTTTCGAGCTGGTGGAGACGCTGCTCGTGGACGACGGATCGGCGCGGCCCCTGGCGGACGAGCTGGCGGTGCGCGGGGGCGTCCCCGCCGGCGTGCGCGTCATCCGGAACGGCCGCAACCGCGGCAAGGGGTATTCCGTGCGGCGCGGGGCGCTCGAGGCGCGCGGCGGCTGGGTCCTGATGAGCGATGTCGACCAGTCAGCCCCGTTGACGGAGTTCGTCCGGTTGGCGGCGCATGCGGACGCGTGGATGGTCTGCGGCAGCCGCTACGGGCGGCCCGGCATGCCGATGCGTCGTCGGCTGCTCTCCCGCCTCTTCCATGCGCTTGTGTGGTTGACGGGCGTTCGGGGCGTGCAGGACACGCAGTGCGGCTTCAAGCTCTTCCGCATGGACGTCATGCGCGGGGTGTTCGCGCGGCAGCGCGTCGAACGCTTCGCCTTCGACGTCGAGCTCGTGCGTCTCGTGCAGAAAGAGCACGGGGACCTCGTCGAGGTCCCCGTGCTCTGGAAGGGCGGCGCCCGCAGTTCCCTGAACGTGCTGCGCGATGCGCCGCGGATGCTGTACGATCTCCTGTTCCGCATCCGCTAGGCCATCGGCCTAGAAGCGGGCGAAGTCGAGCATTGAGCTCGGGCCGAGCGCGCGCAGGTAGATGAAGAACGACACGCGGTTGTCGGCCTCCTCCTTCGACCCGTCGATGCGGCGGTAGGACGTTTCGTGGGCCACTTGGATGCGGTAGCCGAGGCAGTCGCTCAGCAAATCGAACCAGGCGCCCACTTCGTCCGTCTCGTTCCGACGGCAGTCGTAGCGGATGTAGGGCGACCAGGCAAACCAGTCGCAGACCTCGTGGGTGAAGCCCAGCTGGAGAATGTTCGCATATTCGTAGTTCCAGCGGTCGTATGCGCTCGGCAGGTAGTTCCAGAGGCGCTGGTCGCGGCCGATGTAGCTCACGTTGTAGTCGAACTTGTCGGAGAGCCGGTGGCGGAACACGATGTCCGCGTAGGACGCCTTGGAGTTCTGGCAATCGTATTCGGCACGGGTGAGCAGCGAGATGTCGCGTGTCGGGTTCCAGCGGATGCGGGTGCCCGGCACGACCTGGCGGCGGCCGTGGTGGTTGTAGTTCCCGTCCTCGTCGCTCATCGGGTAGCCCTTGAAGGGTCCGTCGCGGTAGACGGACATCGTCTCGAACGGCACGGCCGCGTAGATGTCCCAGTCGAGAACGGTGCGGAGCACGCCGGCGTCGTCCAGCTGCTGGATCGCGTTGCGGATGCCGGGCCGGATGCCGTGCCAGTTGTAGGGCAGGCCGCGGCCCTCGAAGCCGAACTGATCGAGCCAGTCGACGGAGCGGTCGTAGTTGTCGAACGCGTAGTAGCGGTATTTTCCGTCAGAGGTCAGGTCGACCTGCTGGTAGGAGTAGTCGAGGTAGGGCTCGAAGGTGTGGCGGACCTTGTCGTCCCACCAGCCGGTGGCGCGCGCGGAGGCCTGGATGCCGACTTCGCCGATGTTGCGGAAGACCTGGTTGCCCGAGGCGTTCAGGTAGGCTGATTCGCGCGAACCGCTGTCGCTCCAGTAGGTGCCGCGGTAACCGGCGCGCGGCACGAGGGAGAGCGTGTCCCAGAGCTTGAACGGGATCGTGACGCGGTGTGCGGTGTCCATGCGGAACGCCTGGTAGTCGGCGCCCCGGCCATCCATGCCGAGGTACGGCACGTAGCGGAACATCGGGTCGCTGCTGGCGTAGCGGGCGTAGTCATGGTTGAGGTAGCCGGCGCGTGTCTGCGACTCGTAGTTGACGGGCAGGTCCCAGAGCGGCTGCGGCTCGACGGAGAGCCAGCCCTCGGGCAGGCGCGCGGTACCGCCGTAGAAGTCGTTGACGGGGCCGGACACGCTTCCGCCGGCCGCCCACGAGAGCTCGTGGTGTTCGTACCAGGCCTCGTTGGCGGGAATGGACTCGTGGCGGTGCTCGCGGTCGAAGAAGTCGCGGTTCATGTAGGAGTCGGAGAAGTACGTCGCGTGCACGTGCAGGTCGTCGCGCTCCGTCAGCTCGGCGCCGTGGTCGAGCATGATGCGGTAGCGCTGGCGGTCCACGTCGCTGCCCCAGTTCTGGTAATTGCGGTGGTGGTTCCTGCTGTGGCGCGTGTAGCGGTCGTAGTCGCGGTCCCAGGCGTTGTACAGGGAGAGTTTGCCGTTTCCGAGCTCCTTCAGTCCCCAGCGGAAGGACTGCCCGAGGCCGAAGCCGTTCTTCGTGCGGTAGTCGGCGTAGGTCGAGGCGCCGAGGGAGTAGCTGTCGGGCTTTCCGTCGTTCACGAGGTCGTAGACGTACTTCGTGAGGATGAAGCCGCCCCAGCGGGAACGGTAGCCGGGCATGACCCTCAGGCCATAGTCCGTGTTCATCGGGTAGTACCAGACAGGCACCCACAGGACGGGGACGTCCTGGTACTTCAGCCAGGCGTCCTTCACGACGAGGGCCTTGTCCTGGATGAACGTGAAGTCGCCTCCAAGTTCCCAGTGGAGGTGGTCGACGTGGTTCGAGCAGGTTGTGAGGTGCGCCTCCTTGCCGAAGGAGTAGACGCCGTCGATGGTGCGCTGGACGCGCTCCGAGCTGAATCGGTAGGGGGCGGCGACGGCATGGACGTTGCCGGTCGCGAGGATCTCGCCGGTGGCGCGGTTCCCGCTCATGTAGTCGGCGGAGATCTTCAGCTCCCCGCCGGGAAGGGCCGATTTGCGGCCCTTGGTCTCGGACAGCCGCTCCAGCAGCTGCGCGGAGGCCGCGCAGGCGCAGGCGACGGCCGCGACGGTCAGGTATTTCTTCATGTTGACTCCAGGTATCGGGTCGGAAGGTCTTGCGGCTTAGACGGCCGGGCGGCCGGCGCTTGCAGAGTATAGCACCTGTCCGCTTTCCGCGTCCAGAATGGAATAGGACTCGGGGTGGCGGTGGAGTTCGGAGACGAACGTGAGCTTCGTGTTGAACTGGGCCTGGAGCTGCGCGAGGATCTGCGCGTCCTCTGTGCGGAGACGCTGCATGACCGCGGGGGAGATGACGATCTTCGGCACGAAGGGGCGCTTCTCGGCGTCCGCCTTGCGCAGCAGGGCCGTGAGCTGGCGCTGGAGTTCGATCGAGATGGCGAGCGGGCTCTTGACGACGCCGTGGCCACTGCAACAGGGGCAGGTGCTGCTGAGCATGGAGAGGATGGACTCCTCGTGGCGCTGGCGGCTCATCTCGAGCAGGCCGAGTTCGCTGATCTCGAGGACGTTCGTGCGGACGCGGTCGCGCTTCAGGGCGTCCTTGAGCGCGCGGTAGACCTGCTTCTGGTGCTTTCGGCTCTTCATGT
>JAEDMN010000285.1 GCA_016302985.1 Kiritimatiellia bacterium
CCCAGGTCCAGCCCACGGAGACGCCCGTGTAGAAGAAGTCGTGGATCTCGCAGTGCAGCACCTTGGAGTCGGAGACGTGCGTGTACGCGACGCCCGTGCCCTCGGGGTTGAAGCGCCCGCCCCCGCGGATCGTGCAGTTGTCGATCAGGTTGAACGCCGTCGAACGCGGCGCGAGGTTCCGGATCACGCGGCGCGCCAGCTTCTCGCCCGGCGCGACGTGGCCCGCGCCCGCGCCCATCCACACGCCGCCCGCGCCCAGGTCCTCGAGCGTGCAGTTCACCACGCGGTTCGACGTGCAGCCGTCGTTGAAGCGCAGCGCGTAGTTGCCCGTGTGCCGCACCTGGCAGCCCTCGAACCCGATGCGCCGCACGCCCTCCAGCGTCACCGCCGCGTCGCTGCGGTGCGCGGCCTGCAGCTGCCAGCTCTCGGTCGGCCCCGTCCCGCCCGCGTCGCTGTAGGCGAACGCGAGGCCGCGGAACACGACGTCGTGCACGTAGGCGCCCTTGTCCGGCTCGCCGCGGAACGCGACGAGCTGGCTCAGCTTCGCGCTCGGCGCGACGACGGACGCCTTCGACATGTCCTCGCCCGGCTGCGGACGGTACAGCACCCGGCCCGCCTTCGCGTCGTAGAACCACTCGCCCGGCGCGTCGAACGCGCTGCGCACGTTCTCGAAGTGGACGAGCGTCTCCTTCTCGTTCCAGTTCTGCCAGCCGTGCCACGCGGAGGGCGACCACGTCGTCACGACGACGCCGGGGCCGGACGCCCCGGCTGCGGCGTCCGTGGCCGGGGCGCCCCGCCCCGGACACTCCACGCCGCGCAGGATGCGGCGGGCGAAGCTCCACTTGTGCACCACGCACATCTGCGCGTACGGCAGTTCGTCCGCGGGCACCTTCGCCAGCACGGACGCCTCGGCGTTCGTGATCGCGGCGGACTCGACGAAGCGGCCCTTCACCGCGGCGTCCGGCGCGACCGCGGGCTTCCTCACGTTGAAATAGCCGGCGTTCGGCAGGCGCGCGCGGTCCGCGCGGCGGCCGTTCACCCAGAGCTGCTCGAAGTAGGCGGGCTTCCCGCCGGGCGCCGCCGGCACGGGGGCCGACCACACGCCGTCGCCGTCGTCCCGCCAGCCGCGGATCTCCACGCCGCCCGCGATCACCGCGCCCGGTTCGCCGATCCACGTCACCGGGGCCGCCGGCGTGCCGGAGTCCGCGGGCGTGAACACGAGCGTCTCCGTCAGCGCGTAGTGCCCGGGCTTCACCCGCACCGTCCACGCCTCGGCGTTCCCCTTCGCCTTCTCGGCGCGGATCTTCGCCAGCGCGGCGGCGGGCGAGAGCCCCCCCGGCGCAATCGTGAGTTCACCGCCGAGCGCGCTCAGGGCCAGGACGGTGGCGGAGAGGGAGAGCAGGGACTTCATGGTTTTCCTCCTTGCGCGATGCGCACGTATCCGGGGCGTCCCGCCCCGGGACGGGACGGTGTCAGTGGATGTTGCCGCGGGACGGGTGGGACTTCTTCTTCGGCGCGTCGAACTTCAGGAAGGTCGCGAACTTCATCGCCTCGGACGGGATCTCCTCGCCCGTCGTGTCGGGCATCTCCTCGATCGGGGGCGGCGCCTCCTCGAGGTGCAGCTGGTTGCGCGGCTTCGGATTGACGATCTTCCGCAGCTCCTCCTTGAAGGCCTCCAGGCCGACGAGGCCCTCGTAGTCCTTCAGGTCCGCGTATTCGCGCAGGTCCTTGAGCGTCGGCTCGCAGGAGATCGCGATCGGGCGCACGCCCGTCTCCTTCACGAAGCGCTTCAGGTTCTTCCGGCCCGCGGCCGTGTCCATCTTGTTGGCGAGCACGAGGCACGGACGCTCCGCGAGGTCCGCGTTGTAGTCCGCGATCTCCTTCGTCAGCACGTTGTAGTCGTCCCAGGGCTTCCGGTTGTCCGTCCCCGCCATGTCGAGCACGTAGACGAGCACGTGCGCGCGCTCGAGGTGCTTCAGGAAGGCGAGGCCGAGGCCGACGCCGCGCGAGGCCCCCTCGATGATGCCGGGGACGTCCGCCATGCGCACCTGCGCGAAGTCGGCGTACTCGATCGTGCCGACCATCGGGTTCAGCGTCGTGAACGGGTAGGAGGCGATCTTCGGCGTCGCGCTGGAGAGGCGCGTGAGCAGGGAGCTCTTGCCCGCGTTCGGGAAGCCGAGCAGCCCCGCGTCCGCGATGGTCTTCAGCTCCAGGTGCAGGCGCTTCTCCTCCGCCTCGCCGCCCTTCGTGTGCTCGGTCGGCGCCTGGTTGACGGAGCTCTTGAAGTGCACGTTGCCGAAGCCGCCGGCACCGCCCTTCGCGACGATCACCTTCTGGCCGGGCGCCGTGATGTCCGCCACCACGAGCCCCGTCTCCAGGTCCGTCACGAGCGTGCCGCAGGGAACGTCCACCACGAGGTCCTTGCCGCGGCGGCCGTAGCAGCGGCCGCCCGACCCCGGCACCCCGGACTCCGCGAAGAGCTTGGGGTCGTAGTAGAGCCCGATGAGCGAATTGACGTGGGTGGAGGCGCGCAGGACGACGTCCCCGCCCCGTCCACCGTCGCCGCCGTCGGGTCCGCCGAAGGCCACGAGGGCCTCGCGCCGAAACGTCGCCGCACCGTCGCCGCCCTTTCCGGAGCGGACGATCACGTCTACCTGGTCGATGAAGGTCTTGCTTTTCACAATTGGATATTATAGCAAAAAAGAGGGGACCGGCGTCGCCGCCAGTCCCTTGGTTCGCCTGGATCGCGCGCCGGGGCTTAGGCCTCGACGGGGACGATCGTCGCGTACTTGCCGGTCTTCTTGGTGATGAACTTCACCTTGCCGTCCTTGAGGGCGAACAGCGTGAAGTCGCGGCCGCAGCCGACGTTGGCGCCCGGGTGGATCTTCGTGCCGCGCTGGCGGACGATGATGGAGCCGGCCTTGAGGAGCTGGCCGTCGTAGGCCTTGACGCCGAGGTACTGCGGGTTCGAATCGCGGCCGTTGCGGGCAGATGCGGAAGTAGCCATTTCTGATTATCCTTTCTGCTTAGGCGATGGCCTTGACCGTCGCGACCGTGTACTGCTGGCGGTGACCGACCGTGCGGCGGTAGCCTTTGCGGCGCTTCGCCTTGAAGTTGATCGTCTTCACGCCCTTCTTGTTCGGGGCGACGACCGTCAGGACGACCTTCGCGCCGTCCACGTAGGGGGCGCCGACCTTGAGCGTCGTGCCGTCGGAAACGGCGCAGACCGTGTCGAGCGTGACCTCTTCGCCTTCGTTGACCGAGAGCTTTTCAATCTCGATCGTGTCGCCGGCCTTGACAAGCACCTGCTTGCCGCCGGTCTCGAGTACAGCGTATGCTTCCATTGTAACCTCTTTGTTGTACTTGCCTTTTCCATGAGTCGAACCGACGACTCGAAAAAAGCGGGCGACAGTATACTAAATCAGAAAGAGCGGGTCAATGGGGCAATTTTGCAAAACTCGGATGC
>JAEDMN010000286.1 GCA_016302985.1 Kiritimatiellia bacterium
TCGCGATCAAGGACCTCATCAACGTGAAGGGACAGCCCTGCACGTGCGCGTCGAAGATCCTCGAGGGCTACGTGAGCCCGTACGACGCGACGGTGATCCGCAAGATCAAGGAGGCGGACTTCCTCTGCGCCGGCCGCGTGAACATGGACGAGTTCGCGATGGGCTCCTCCACGGAGAACTCGGCGCTCGGCCGCACGGTGAACCCCTACGACGTCACGCGCGTGCCGGGCGGCAGCTCGGGCGGCAGCGCGGCGGCGGTCGGCGGCGACCTCTGCATCGCGGCGCTCGGCACGGACACGGGCGGCTCGATCCGCCAGCCGGCGAGCTTCTGCAACTGCGTCGGCCTCAAGCCCAGCTACGGCCGCGTCAGCCGCTACGGCGTCACGGCGTTCGCGAGCTCGCTCGACCAGGTCGGGCCGATGACGAAGAGCGTCGAGGACGCGGCGATCCTGCTGCAGGCGCTCGCGGGCCATGACGAGATGGACGGCACGACGCCGGACGAGCCCGTGCCGGACTACGTGAAGGCGCTCGAGGGCGCGGACCTGAAGGGCGTCAGGCTCGGCCTGCCGAAGGAATACTACATCGACGGCCTGGACCCCGAGGTCAAGCGCATCACGGAAGAGGCCGTGAAGAAGTGCGCGGACGCGGGCGCGGAGATCGTCGAGGTCTCGCTGCCGCACACCGAGTACGCGATGGCGGTCTACTACGTGGTGGCCCCGGCCGAGGCGAGCGCGAACCTCGCGCGTTTCGACGGCGTGCGCTACGGCCACCGCAGCGTCCGCAGCGACGATGTCTTCAACCTCTACGCGCGCAGCCGCGCCGAGGGCTTCGGCCCCGAGGTCAAGCGCCGCATCATCATGGGCACGTACGTGCTCTCGAGCGGCTACTACGACGCCTACTACGGGCGCGCCTCGCGTGTCCGCACCCTCATCCGCCGCGACTTCGAGCAGGTCTTTCAGAAGGTGGACGCGCTGCTGACGCCCGTCGCCCCGACCCCCGCGTTCCGCCTCGGCGAGAACCAGGATCCGCTCACGATGTACCTGAATGACCTGTTCACGATCCCGAGCGCGCTTGCGGGCAACTGCTCGATGAGCGTGCCGGCGGCGTTCACGAACGACACGAAGATGCCGGTCGGCGTCCAGTTCATCGGCGACGCCTACCGCGAGGACAAGCTTCTGCGCATCGGCAGGGCCTTCGAGGAGGCGCGGGGGTGAAGGCGTTGCTCGCCACGCTCCTGGGGGCTGCGTGCCTCTCCGCAACGGGGTCCGAACTGCTCGCCGCGCCCGTCGTGACGAACGTCGCGACGTTCGCGGTGCAGGTGACGAACCAGCTCTACCTCGCGGTGAGCCCGCTCACGAACGACCCGTTCGCGGTGTCGTCGCCGCAGCCGACGAACGCGGTGGCGGACGCGCTGGCGGGTGGGGCGACGACGAACGCCGTGACGGCGGCGGGGACGGTGACGAACGTCCCCGCGCTCCTGCTCCTCGACACGAATCGGCTCGACAAGGCGGTGGCTGCGGCGGTGAAGGCTGCGGCGGCGGACGTCGCGACGGCGGCCGAGAAGAGCGAGGCCGCGCTCCGGGCGCGGCGCGTCGATACGCGCTCGTTCCCGCTCCGGCACGTCTCCGCGACCGAGGTGGCCGAGCGGATCAACGCGATGTGGAGCGGTGACTTCGGCCTCGGCTGGAAGCTCGGCGCGGTTGCGCAGGCGTTCCCGGACGCGAACGTCGTCATGGTGACGGCGCCGGGCGTCGTCCTCGACGCCTGCGAGCGGGTCGTGCGCGAGGTGGACGTGGCGGCGCAGCAGGTCTACATCGAGGCGCGCTTCGTGGAGCTTTCCAACAACGCCTCGCACAAGCTCGGCATCGACTGGCGCATGTTCGACGGCATGGCCGGCGCCCTGAGCATGAACTCGACCTTCGACCAGCGGCGCATGGAGGGCGTGCAGAGCGTCGTCGAGGACGGCAACTCGACGAAGATGACCTACGGCGAGGGCGGCATCAACCGCGTGAACCTCTCGCGCGTGCAGGGCACGATCGGCATGAGCGACCTCTACGTGATCCTGCGCGCGCTCGAATCGAGCGAGGACGCGCGCATGTTCTCGAACCCGAAGATCATCGTCGCCTCCGGACGCAAGGCGACCGTGGACATGACGACGAAGTATCCGAACGTGACGATCGCCGTCAAGAAGACGATCAACGACAACTCGACCTCGGTGGACCTCGACATGAAGATGAGCGAGATCCCCGGCGAGGACAAGATGATGTTCGCCAAGGAGGCTTTCTTCTCGTGGGGCATCTCGCTCGACGTGACGCCGCGCGTCGGCGCGGACGGCCTCATCCACGTGGAGATCGTCCCCACGGTCAGCTCGAAGACGGGCGAGGTGACGGCCGGCGGCGGCGACGACGATTCCGACGCCTATGCCGCCAAGTATCCGATCATCGAGGTGCAGCGCCTCGTCACTGCGTTCAACATGGCCAGCGGCACGACCGCCGTGATCGGCGGCCTCTCCCGCACCGTGGAGACGCAGATGGACAACGGCATCCCGTGGCTGCGCGACTGGTGGTGGATCGGGCCGCGCCTCTTCGGTTCGAAGGTGCGCGTGAAGGAGCAGAAGGAGATCCTCGTCTTCGTGACGGTGGGCCTCGTGGACGCCCGCACGATCAAGAAGGACGCGGGCCTCCCGAAGAACGCGGTGCTTGGCCGCCAGTATACCGACGGCATCCTGCACGAGCCGGGTGACCGCATCCGCCAGGGCATCCGGGGCATGGACTCGCTCGACCTCCGTTCGCTGGAGGAGCAGGCCAACGACCCGCGCCGCACGAACCGCCTCGTCACGGCGCGGGGCGAGATCAAGCGTCTGCAGCACCGCCTCGAAGAACGCCTGCGCCAGCTCAACGAGACGGGAACGACGAACCTCTGGGACGCGATCAATGCGCTCTCCCCGCACGAAGGAAAGTGAAGACGATGGAATTCGAGAACACGATCGGACTTGAGACGCACGTTCAGCTGAAGACGCACACGAAGATGTTCTGCAGCTGCCTTCTGAAGACGGGCTGCGAGCCGAACACGAACGTCTGTCCCGTGTGCCTGGGCTACCCCGGCGCCCTTCCTGTCATGAACCGCGAGGCCGTGAAGCTCACGGTGATGAGCGGCATGATGCTCGGCTGCGAAATCAACCGCCACGCGACCTTCGACCGGAAGAACTATTTCTACCCGGACATGGCCAAGGACTACCAGATCTCCGAGAACGGCAACCCGCTCTGCATCGGCGGCGGCGTGGAGATCACGCGTCCGGACGGCACGAAGAAGCTCATCCGCATCAACCACATCCACCTCGAGGAGGACGCCGCGAAGATCAACCACTACGCGACGACCTCCGGCGTCGACTTCAACCGCGGCGGCACGCCGCTGATGGAGATCGTCTCCGAGCCGGACATGGAGTCCGCCGACGACGCGATCGC
>JAEDMN010000050.1 GCA_016302985.1 Kiritimatiellia bacterium
AAGCCCACGGCGGCGGCCGACCTCTATTCGGCCGCGGCCCTGTTCCTCTGGTTGGTGTCGGGCGGAACCTCGCGCGACCTGCTGGAGAAGCTGCCGCCGGCGATCCGGCCCGTGGTGGAGCGCGCGCTGGACGAGGATCCCGCCAAGCGTCCCGCCGCGTGCGGGGCGTTCGCCACGGACCTCGTCGCCGCGACCGTCCGGACCGCGCGCCGGGCCGGCCTGCTCTCGTGTTTCCGCACGATGCAGGCGGTCAGCCCCCGCCTGCGCCGGGTCCTGGCCCTGACCGCGGTGGCGCTCTTCGCCCTCGCCGGCGGCCTCCACGGGTGGAACCTCGAGTCCGCGCGCCGGGCCGCCGCGCGCGCGGCGGAGGAGCGCACGGCCCGCGAGGCGGCGGCGCGGAAGGCCGCCGCGGAGAAGGCTGCGGCCGAGAAGGCCGCCCGCGAGAAGGCCGAGGCCGAACGGCTCGCGCGCGAAGAGGCCGACCGCAGGGCCCGCGAGGCGAACGACCGCAAGATCGCCGAGGCGAAGGCGGTCGCGGAGCGTCTGGCGCGCGAGGAGGCCGAACGCAAGGCCGCGGCCGAAGCGGCCGCGCGGAAGGCGGCCGCGGAGAAGGCGGCCGCGGAGAAGGCCGCGGCGGAGAAGGCGGCGGCCGAGAAGGCTGCCGCGGAGAAGGCCGAGGCCGAACGCCAGGCGGCGCTCGCCCGTGCGGCGGAGGCGCGGCGGAAGGCCACCGCGCTCGCGTACGCGCGGTTCGCCGCATCCGACTGGGCCGGGGGGTTGCAGGCCGCGCGGGGCGCCGACCACGCGGACCCGGGCCTCCAGTACCATGTCGCGATCTGCCTGCTCGAGGGCCGCGGCACGGTGACCAACGTCCCGAAGGCGGTGCAGCTGCTGTCCCGTTCCGCCGACCTGGGGCACGCGCCCGCGATGGCGCGCCTGGCGGACTACTACCTTTCCGGAACGAACGTCGAGCAGCACCTCGCGAAGGCCGTCGACCTGCTCCACGCCGCGGCGCGGCAGGGCGAGACGTCGGCGCTCTGGACCCTGTCCCGCTGCCTCGAGGACGGCCGGGGCATGAAGGCCGATCGCGCGGAGGCGTCCCGTCTGGTGCGCGAGGCCGCGGAGAAGGGCCATCCCCGCGCGCAGTACGCGATGGGCCTGCGCGGCTCCGACCCCCGTACGGCGGCCGACTGGTTCCGCCGGTCGGCCGAACAGGGCTATCCCCCCGCGCAGTCCCGCTACGGCGACTGCTTCTTCTCGGGCACGGGCGTCGCGCGGGACGTCCAGGAGGCCATCCGGTGGTACGCACGGGCCGCGGAAGGCGGCGACGCGCGTGGCCAGCGCGCGCTCGGGTATTGCTACGACGTCGGCAACGGCGTGCAGGAGGATTCGAAGAAGGCCGTCGAGCTGTACCGGTCTGCGGCCGAAGGCGGCGACCTGCAGGGGAAGGCGCTGCTCAGCCAGTGCCTCTTCCTCGGCATGGGCGTGAAGCGGGACTACGCGGAGGCCGGGCGCCTTGCGCGCGAGTCGGCCGAAGGCGGCAACGCGTTCGGCCAGTACATGGCGGGGCTCTGCTGCGAGACCGGCAATGGCGCGATCCGCAGTCGGCTGGGCGCCAAGGCGTGGTACGAAAAGGCCGCCGCGCAGGGGCTGGAATGCGCGCGCGAGCGCCTGCGGAACCTGCACATCCAGTAGTCTGCCGGGACGATTCAAGGAAAAGGAGAACAAAATGAAGAAACTGATGCTGTGCGCCGGTGCGGTGCTTTCCCTCGCGGCCTCTGCGGAGTGGCACGCCGACATGGGCGCGATGTCGCCGGAATACTGGAAGATCTGGACGGAGGACGTGAAGAAGTCCCTCGAGGCGGACATCGAGAAGTACCGCAAGGCCGACTTCGCGGAGGCCGTCGGCGCGCCCGCGGGCGCGGAGGTGAAGGTCGAGCAGATCGAGCACGCGTTCTACTTCGGCGCGCACATCTTCAACTACAACCAGCTCGGCAAGACCGAGTGGAACAACCGCTACAAGGAGCTCTACGGCACGCTCTTCAACTCCGCGACCGTGGCGTTCTACTGGAAGACGCTCGAACCCTACCAGGGCCAGGTCCGCTTCCAGGAGGACTACCGCGACACGGAGGGCTTCTGGAACGCCTGCCCGCAGCCCAAGGACCAGCCGCACTGGCGCCGTCCCGCCCCCGACCCCGTCGTCAACTTCCTCCGCTCGCGCAACCTCCGCATCCACGGCCATCCGCTCTGCTGGGGCAACAACGCGTGGATGACGCCGACCTGGATCTGGGACGAGTTCTGCCCGAAGGCCGAGAAGGACGCGCTCGAGGCCGCGTCCGGCGTGAAGATGCCCGCGCACGACTGGATGCAGCCGATGGGCGTGAAGGAATTCGGCCGCGACGAGGGCTGGAAGAAGGGCGTGAGGTCCTGGACCGGCGCGTGGATGGATGTCTTCGCGAAGCTCTCCGAAGACGAGGTCGCGAAGCTCTGCCCGACCTACTTCGCCAACCTCAACAAGTTCACGTTCGAACGCGTCGAGCAGATCGCCCGCAAGTACGGCACGCGCGTCGACTCGTGGGACGTCTGCAACGAGTCCTCCCCCGACTTCCACGGCCAGTCCGTCACCGGCAAGCCGTTCCAGAAGAGCCCCCGCTACGGCGTCACGGCCGGGGACCTCTGCTACAGGGCCTTCAAGACCGCGCAGGACAACCTGCCGAAGACGGCGTGGCTGAACATCAACGACTACGCGATGGACGAGAACTACTTCAACCAGATCAAGGATCTGGAGAAGAACGGCGTGCGCATCGACGTGATCGGTTCGCAGATGCACCTCTTCAACCCCGCCGAATCGGTCAACATCGCGGCCGGCAAGGGCCCCGGCCATCTGCGTCCGGAGGGCATCGCCGCGCGCTTCAAGCTGCTCTCGAAGGCGAACAAGCCCATCCACCTCTCCGAGATCACGATCACGGCGCCGGACAACTCGTCGCGCGGCCAGATGGTGCAGGCCATCATCCTGCGCAACCTCTACCGCGCCTGGTTCGCCGTCGAGAAGATGAACGGCATCACCTGGTGGAACGTGGTCGACGACTGCGGTGCGCCGGGCGAGCCCTCCATCAGCGGCCTCTTCACGCGCGACATGCGTCCGAAGACGGCCTACTTCGCGATGGACGACCTGATCAACAACGAGTGGAAGACGCGCACCACCGTCAAGGCGGATGCGGACGGGAAGGTCTCGTTCCGCGGCTTCCGCGGCCGCTACCGCCTGACCTGGAAGGACGCCGCGGGCAAGGAGCAGTCCCGCCTCGTGTCGGTGAAGTAGTCGGTCCATGGACCACAACCGGCAGAAGAAGGCCGCGGTCATCAACGACTACTCGAGCTTCGGGCGGTGCTCGCTCGCGGTCGCGGCCCCCATTCTCGCGGCGCTGAAGGTGCAGTGCTGCCCCGTGCCCACGGCGATGTTCACGAACCACACGGGCTTCGAGCACTTCTCCTGGCACGACTGCACGGACCGCATGGACGCGTACATCGCCGACTGGCAGGCGACGGGCCTCCAGTTCGCCGCGATCCAGTCCGGCTTCCTCGCCTCCCTGAGCCAGCTCGACTACGTGAAGCGCTTCGTCGCGGCGTTCCGCGACGGGAGCCCGCTCGTGCTGGTCGACCCCGTCATGGGGGACTACGGCAAGCTCTACCGCACGTTCAAGCCCGAGGTCGCGGAGGGGCTCCGCGGCCTGCTGGACGTCGCGGACGTCCTCACGCCCAACCTCACCGAGGCCTGCATCCTCGCGGACGTCCCGTACCGCACCGACATGTCCGACCGCGAGGTCTTCGACCTCGCCCGGCGTCTCTGCGAGCCCCATGCCCGCGCGGCCGTCGTGAGCGGCATCCCGCGCGGCGGCGACCTCGTCAACTTCGTCTACTCGCGCGAACACGGCGAGGACCTCGTCCCCGTGCCCAGGATCGGCGTCGACCGCAGCGGCACGGGCGACGTGTTCTCCACCGTGATCCTCGGCGAGCTCCTCAACGGCCGCACGATGGCGGATTCCGTCCGCCGCGCCGCGGACTTCGTGGCCGCCTCCGTCCGCCGCGCCGAGGCGCTCGGCATCCCGCCCACGGACGGCCTCCCCATCGAAGAAACGCTCTCCCTGCTATGGTCATAACCTACCCGCTCAAGACCGGACTCTACGTCAATCTCACGAACCGCTGCCCCTGCGCGTGCACGTTCTGCCTGCGCAAGAACGCGTCCGGCGTCTTCGGCACGGACTCCCTCTGGCTCGAACGCGAGCCCACGGTCGAGGAGGTGAACGCCTCCATCGACGCGCAGGACATGTCCGGCCTCGACGAGGTCGTCTTCTGCGGCTACGGCGAACCGACCGAGCGCCTCGACGACCTGCTCGCGGTCGCGCGCCACGTGCGCGGGAAATACCCGCACTGCCGCATCCGCGTCAACACGAACGGCCTCGCCGACCTCATCCACGGCCGGCGCACCGCGCCGGAGCTGGAGGGACTCGTCGACACGGTGTCCGTCAGCCTCAACACGCCCGACCCGGCCGAATACGAGAAGATCTGCCACCCGAAGTTCGGCGCCGGCAGCTGGCAGGCGATGGTCGACTTCGCGAAGGACTGCCGCGCGTTCGTGCCCGACGTCGTGATGACCGTCGTCGACGTCCCGGTCACGAGCCTGGAGAAGCAGGCCGAATGCCGCCGCCTCACGGAGTCCCTCGGCGTGCGCCTGCGCGTGCGGCCCTACGAGACGACGGGCACGAGCGAGGCGCCCGCCGGCCGCTGATCCGCGGGCCGGGGCGGCACGCCCCGCCGCCATTGTGGTATAATGCTCAACGGATTTCACCTCCCCAAAAGGAAAGTACAGATGAAGGTTCGTAGAAACTGCAAGTACGCCGTCGCGTGCGTCTCCTCCATGGGCCTGCGCATCACGCCCGAGAACCGCATGGCGGTGCACAACTCCAACCGCTTCATGCTGCAGGCGACGAGCGCCGAGACGAACGTGCTCAACGTGACGAGCTCGCTCGGCCCCGAGTGCCTCGTGATGACGCGCTTCGTGCAGGGCAGCCCGATGGCGGCCTTCATCAAGGCGCAGCTGCGCGCCCGCAACATCGCCTACGTCGGTCCGGACGTGCCGCAGGGCGGTCCCTGGGGCTACCGCCACCAGTTCAACATCGCGGACAGCGGCTTCGGCCTGCGCGCGCCGCGCGTGTGGAACGACCGCGCCGGCGAAGTCGGCCGCACGCTCGACCCGAAGGACTACGACACCAGGAAGATCTTCGGCGAGGAGGGCGTCCAGATCCTCCACCTCTCCGGCCTGATCGCCGCGATGAGCCCCGAGACGACGAAGTGCTGCCTCGCCCTCGCGAAGGCCGCCAGGAAGTACGGCACGCTCGTCAGCTTCGACCTCAACTACCGCGCCACGTTCTGGAAGGGCCGCGAGGCCGAGCTCGCCAAGGCGTTCCACCAGATTGCGTCCGTCGCGGACATCCTCGTCGGCAACGAGGAGGACTTCCAGCTCTGCCTGGGCTTCAAGGGGCCCGAGGCCGGCGGCAAGGACCTCAAGGGCAAGATCGCAAGCTTCAAGGAGATGATCGAGAAGGTCGCCAAGAAGTATCCGAACGCCCAGATGTACGCCACGACGCTCCGCCAGGTCGTCTCCGCCGACCACCACCTCTGGGGCGCCATCGTGCGCGCCGACGGCAAGTGGTTCGTCGAGGAGCCGCGCGACATCGACGTGCTGGACCGCATCGGCGGCGGCGATGGCTTCACGGGCGGCCTGCTCTACGGCGTGCTCAAGGGCTGGAAGGGCGACAAGTGCGCCCAGTTCGGCTGGGCGAGCGGCGTCATGGCGGCGAGCTCCCTGAACGACTACGCGGAGCCCGCGGACGAGAAGCAGGTGTGGGACGTCTACGCCGGCAACGCCCGCGTCCAGCGCTAGTCCGGTCGCGCTCACAGCGGCGCGGACGCGCCGCCCGGATTTGGCGGGAGGTGTCTGACACCTCCCGCCAAATTCATTGCGGGGGGCGGAATCGTTTGGTAGAATTCCACCATGAAGATTGGTTATCTCTCCTGTTTGATCCTCCTGTGCGGTGTCTCCGGCGCCTGGGCGCGGCCCGTCGCCCCGACGGACTGGTCCGGCTCGCCGATCCAGTGGTGCGCGCGCGCCGACCGGCTCGACTGCCTGGGTGGCGGCTTCGCCCCGGCGAAGGGCTTCGCCCGCGGCGCGCGGATGTCCCTCGAGGCCACCGTCGTGCCGCGGTCCATTGGCACGAACAACACGAACTATGCGACTTTCGGCGTCGCGGCCGTCGACTCCGAGGAGCGTTTCTGGCACCTCGCGCTCGCGCGCGAGCCGCTCGACCGCGGCGGGAAGCACTTCGTCGAGCTGGCCGAGCGCAACAACGGGATCTGGCCGGCCCAGGGCGCGGAGCGCCTGCGGGTCCTGCCCGGCGGCGTCCAGAAGAAGGATCCCTGGCAGTTCGGCGAGACGTATCGGCTTTCGATCTGGTTTGCGGACGGCACGGTGCACGGCGAGGTGCGGGACGCGTCCGGCGCCGTCGTCTGGCGGCGCGGCTACGCGCTGAAGGACGGCTGCGTGAAGGGCGGCCAGCCCGCGCTGCGCGCGACGGGGACGTTCAGGGCGGATGTGCTCACGGCGGACGCCGAGAGCGCGGACCCGCTGCCCGCTCTGCCGGCGGCCTCCGCCACGTTCCCGTCCTACGTGCGCCGCACGCCCGCCGCGTCGGACGTGCGGTACCGCGCGACGGGATTCTTCCGCATCGAGCGGGGCGCGGACGGACGCGACCGCGCGATCGACCCCGAGGGACGCGAGGTCGTCCTGCTGGGCTGCGGCACGGTCCGCTACGACGGCCACCGCGGCCGCGCGAAGGTCCGCTACTACAAGGAATGGAACGACGCGCACTACCCGTCCCGCGCCGCCTGGGAGGAGGAGACGCTCGCGCGCCTGGCCGACTGGGGCTTCAACCGCGTGAGCGGCGGCGACAAGTCCCTCTTCCGCCGCGGGTTCATGCATTCCGTCCACCTGTCCATGGGAAGCCGTCTCTGCTCGACCGACATGCCGGAGGAGTTCTGGATCTGTCCGAACCCCGGCAAGCCCTGCGCGGCCTTCCCGAACGTCTTCCATCCGCGTTTCCGGGCCTGGTGCGACTGGGTCGCGCAGAAGTTCTGCGCGCCGAACCGGGAAGACCCCTGGCTCTTCGGCTACTACACGGACAACGAACTCGCGTGGTGGGGACGCGGCGCGCGCGACGTCGGCCTCTACAACGAGGTCCTGAAGCTCCCCGCGGACCACACCGCCCGCCAGGCCCTCGCGAAGTTCGCCGCAGAGCGCGGCGTGGCGCCCGAGAAGGCCACGCCGGAGATGAAGCTCGACTTCCTGCGCCTCGCCGCCGAAATCTACTTCCGCGAATGCGCGGCCGCCATCCGCGCGGCCGACCCCAACCACCTCGTGCTCGGCGCACGCTTCGCCGGCCTGAACGGCGCGCACCCCGCGGTCTGGGAGATCGCGGGACGCCACTGCGACGTCGTCACGTTCAACATCTATCCCTGGGCGGACCTCGAACGCAACGTCGTGCGGCTCTCCCCCGCGCCGGACGCCGAGACGCTCGCCGATGCCTTCGCCGCGCGCCACGCGGTCGTGAAGAAGCCGTTCCTCATCACCGAGTGGAGCTTCCCCGCCCTCGATTCCGGCCTTCCCTGCACGCATGGCGCGGGCCAGCGCTTCCAGACGCAGGCGCTGCGCGCGCAGGCGACGGAGCTCTTCGTCCGCACGGTGCTCAACTGCCCGAGCGTGCTCGGCTACGACTACTTCATGTGGGTCGACCAGCCGCCGGAGGGCATCTCCGACGTCTTCCCCGAGGACTCCAACTACGGCCTCGTGAGCGAGAAGGGGAAGCCCTATCCGCTCGTCGACGTCTTCGCGCGCCTGCAGAAGGACGTCGCGTCCGTCCGCGCCGTGGGCCTGCCGCAGGTCCGTCCCGCGCCGCCGAAGCCCCTCGCCCCGACCGCGGGGGAGATCAAGGCGCAGCTGGAATCCTCCCCCTTGGGTTGCGCGCCGGCCTCCGGCGCGCGCGAAGCGGCGGCCCCGCGCGCGGCCCTCCTCCTCCCCGAGCCGAAGCCCGGCAAGGGCCCCGTCCTGAAGGACGTGAAGACGGCGGACGGCCGCCTGCTGGGCGACTTCACCCTGATGGTCTCGTTCCTGCAGGACGGCGGCCGGACCTGGGCGTCGCTCGGCCGCGTCGTCTCCGCGACGCGCACGGGCGACAACGCCTGGACCGTCGTCGGCGAGGGCTACGGACGGAAGGGCTACCGCTACCAGCTGACCTTTGAACTCACGTTCTTCCCGGGCGCGGACCATTTCCTCGCGAACGTCGTCGAGCTGAAGAACTCCGGCACGCGGCCGCTGGACGTGAAGGCGCTCTACTTCCGGACCGAGGCGCCGTTCGCCGCCGAGGACGTGGCGCCGCGCGTGCCGAACCTCTGGCAGGCGCCCTGCGCCGCGCGCTGGAGCGCCCCCGACGGCCGCTGGTTCGGCGTCCGCTCGACCGCGGCCACGGCCACGCGCTTCACGTTCAATTTCAACAGGGACCGCCGCTCGCAGCATCCCGACGCGACCTTCGAACCGGTTGAGCACCAGCTGCTCGCCCCGGGCGCGTCGTACCGTCCCGAGGGGACGATGTGGTGCGTCGTCGAGGGCGGTATGCGCTAGACCGTCCCCAGAAGGGGTAAAAGGTGGTATAATCTACCCCCTATGAAGAACACCTTTGCCTTTTATCTTGCGTGTGCAGCCTCGCTTTCCGTCCTCTCCGCCTTCGCCGGCGCCAAGTCCGTCGGCTATGTCGGTGCCAGCAGCGGGGGCAAGCCCGGCGCGCTCCATGTCGTCGAGGTCGACAACGAGACCGGCGTCGTCGCAGTGAAGGGCGCGCTGCCCGCCGCCGACACGACGTACATCGCCGTCAACAAGGCGCGCACGCGTCTCTACACGTCCTGCTCCGGCGCCGAATTCGGCGGGAAGGGCGCGAACGGCGGCGTGGCCGTCTACGAGCTCGACGCCGCGGGCCGGCCCGGCAGGCGTCTGGACGCCGTCGCCACGAAGCGCGGCGCCCCCTGTCACATCTCGATCTCCCCCGACGAGAAGCGACTCGTCTTCGCCGAATACAGCCAGGGCACGGCCGGCTGGGTCTCGCTGAACGCGGACGGCACGTTCGCGAAGGACACGCTCGGCGTCGTCGTCTCGTCCGACCCCGTCGGTCCGGACAAGTCCCGTCAGGAGCGCCCGCACTGCCACTGCGCCCGCACGACCCCCGACGGCAAGTACACCTGCGTCGTCGACCTCGGCACGGACCGCGTGAAGGTCTTCTCCGCGAAGGACGGCGCGTTTGTCCGCGACCTGGTCACGACGCCCGCGGGCGGCGGTCCCCGCCACCTCGTCTTCCACCCGAACGGGAAGTTCGCGTTCCTGCTGTTCGAGCTGAAGAACCTCGTCACGAGCTACGCGTACGCGGACGGCGTCTTCACGCCCGTCATGCAGCTGTCGCTCCTGCCCGAGGACTTCAAGGACTTCTCGAAGGCCGCCGCGATCAAGCTCTCCGAGGACGCCACCGAGCTCTACTGCACGAACCGCGGCCACGAGTCCGTCGCCGTCTTCTCCGTGGACGGGACCACCGGCCGTCTCGCGCGCCGCGGCATCATGAAGATCGAGGCCAGCTTCCCCTGGGACTTCGAGTTCATGCCCGGCGGCAAGATCCTCGCCGTCGGCCTGATGAAGGACAAGTCGCTGCGCACCTACCGCTACGACCGGGCGGCCTGCACGCTCACGCCCGTCGACGTCGCGAAGGACATGGGTCCCGTCTTCTGCTCGACCTTCTTCCCCGCGAACTGAGTGGTCCTGAATTGAAGCCGATATCCCAGGAAGAGAAGTCGGCGGCGTGTACGCTGTCCGACATGGAGATCTTCATCTTCCCCGAGCTCATGTACGCCCTCGTGCTGGCGAACATGCTCTCCCCGCGCCTCTGGGCGTGGCGCGAACTCGAATGGTTCGCGGGAATCCGCGAGATGCGCCCGAAGAAGCGCCTGCAGCGCCTCCGGCAGCACATCATGGACAACTACACGTTCAACCTCGACCTCGACACGTGGGGGTTGACGCGGCAGCAGCGCGAACTGGCGCGCTTCGCGCCGTTCCTCTCCCCGGAGGAGATCTCCAGCTCGAACGCGCTTTTCGGCTACCACGGGGACGCCTACTACTACGACATCGACATCCGCCGGCATTTCGGACTCGACAAGTACGATTCGGACACGATCCCGTACTGGAAGACCGAGACGGTCGAGGCGATGGACGCCTTCCGCCACAAGGAGGGCCATGCCGTGGGCGCGGGCGAATGCGTCTCCCTCGCGGGCCTCTACGCGGCGGCCGCGTTCGTCGTCTGCGGCCTGCCCCTCGAGTCCATCTACCTGATGGCGACGCCGCTCCACTCCCAGAACTTCCTGGACGTCGACGGCGGCATCCTCACGAACAACCGCCGCCTCGTCACGCGGGCGATGTGGGCGAACGGCACCGTCATCTCCCAGCAGGCGCGCCGCGCGCTCGAGCACGAGCGGGTGACGATCGTCTCCCACTGCACGGGCTACATGCACCTGCTCTACCCCGAGGCCACGATCGCGCCGGACGCCTACGCCGCCTTCGGGGAGAAGCTGCGTGGATTCCTGCAGCCGCCGGAGGACGCCGTCGACCGGCGCGTCGTCGAGCCGCGCCTGCCCGATGCGGGTCGCGTGGCGTTCCGTGCGGACGACGAACCGCTCGGCCTCACGCCCGACATGGGCCGGGACGAGATCGCGAACCGCCTCGCGGCGCTGCGCGCGACGAACCGCGCGGCCGCGCTGGCGCCCTACGCCGCGCACGCCCTCGGCGAGGTCGAGGCCGCGCCGTTCGTGCAGGCCGCCCTGGAGCGCTGCCCCGTCTCGCGCCTCGCCCTGAAGGGGCTCGACGAGGCGGCCGTGCTCGCGCGGATCTCGGACCTGCCGAACGCGTCGATCTACGACGGGACGTCCCGTCTCGCCCAGCCGGACGAGGCGTGGAACTACGGTCGCGGCGACGGGCTGGAGAAGTGCCTTCTGGCGGCGAACGTGCTGGGCGGCGACGAGATTTCAATTGCGGACGGCACCGCGGCGCTGACGCGCGGCGGGCGGACCGTCTGCGCGTTCCCGACGGCGAAGGTGCCGCTGGAGAGATGCTGGCCGCTGGCGGGCGTGCACCCGCCGGCGCTGGAGGAACTCTGAGGAGAGCTGGGTGTGAAGACGGGACGTGTTTTCTGGGTGTCGGGCATCGACACGGGCATCGGCAAGACCATCGCCGCGGGCCTGATGGCGCGCAGCCTGCGCGCGCGCGGCGTGGATGCGATCACGGTCAAGATGGTCCAGACCGGCAACGACGGCTATTCGGAGGACATCGACGCGCACCGCGCGATCTGCGGAACCGGCAAGCTGCCCGAGGACCTCGAGGGCCTCACCGCGCCGCAGATCTTCAAGTTCCCGTCCTCCCCGCTGCTGGCGGCCGGACTGGAAGGGCGCACGGTCGACCTGGACGCCATCGCGCAGGCGGTGAAGGCCTGCGCCGGACGGCGTGACCTCGTCATCGTCGAATCCGCGGGCGGCCTCGACGTGCCGCTGACGGAGGACGTCCTTTCCGCGGACTTCGCCGCGGCGCAGGGCTGGCCGCTCGTGCTCGTCACCTGCGGGCGCCTCGGCGGCATCAACCACGCGCTGCTTTCGCTCGAGGCCGCGAAGCTGCGCGGCATGCGCGTCGCGGGCGTCGTCCACAACTGGCACCCGGACGCGAATCCGGAGATCGACGCGGACGCGGTGGCGGCGATCCGCCGCCATCTCGCGAAGCTGGGCTACCCGCCCGTCGTCGTCCGCGTGCCCGAGGTCCCCGCAGGCGGTCCCTGTCCCGACGTCGACTTCTCGGAGATCTTCGCATGACCCCGCTCGAATACGACCGCGCCTACATCTGGCATCCCTACGCGTCGCTGAAGAATCCGCCGCCCGTGCGCCAGGTGGCGTCCGCTTCGGGCGTGAACCTGACGCTGGCCGACGGACGGCAGCTCGTGGATGCGGTCTCGAGCTGGTGGTGCGTCGCGCACGGGCACAACCACCCCGCGATCGTCGAGGCCATCCGCCGCCAGTCCGAAAAGCTCTGCCACGTGATGTTCGGGGGCTTCACGCATGCGCCCGCGGTCGAGTTGGCCGAGCGGCTCGCGCGGATCGCGCCCCCCGGCCTGAACCGCGTGTTCTTCGCGGACTCCGGGTCGATCTCCGTCGAGGTCGCGGTCAAGATGGCGATCCAGTACCAGCAGGCGCAGGGGCGCCCCGGCCGCGGGAAGATGCTGTCCCTCAAGGGCGGCTACCACGGGGACACGGCGTGCGCGATGGCGCTCTCCGACCCCGACGGGATGCACACGCTCTTCCGCGGCATGATGCCGAGCCACTTCTTCGCCGAAAAGCCCTCCGTCGCGGTCGACGACGGGACGCCGGAGGGCCAGGCGCGCCTGGACGCCGAGATCGCGGCGCTTGCGCGCTTCGCCGACGCGCATGCGGGCGAAATCGCGGGCCTGATCTGCGAGCCGGTCTTCCAGGCCGCGAACGCGATGAACTTCTACCATCCGCGCTATCTGCAGGCGATGCGCCGCATCTGCGACGAACACGACTTCGTGCTCGTCTTCGACGAGATCGCGGCGGGATTCTTCCGGACGGGTCCGCGCTGGGCCCATTCGCGCGCCGGCATCGCGCCGGACGTGATGACGGTCGGCAAGGCGCTGACGGGCGGGCACATGACGCTCGCGGCGACCCTCGCCTCGGAGCGCGTGGCGGACGTGATCTCGAACGGGTCCGTCGGCGCGTTCATGCACGGGCCGACCTACATGGCGAACCCGCTCGCCTGCGCGGCCGCGAACGCCTCGCTCGCGCTGTTCGACCAGGCGGACTACGAAAAGGACGTCGCCCGGATCGCCCTGCAGCTGCACTTCGCCCTCGACCCGCTCGCCGGGCGGCCGAACGTGCGCGGCGTGCGCGTGCTGGGCGCGGCCGGCGTCGTGGAGGTCGAGCGCCTGCCGGCGCGCGCGGACATCGAGCGCGTCATCGACGCGCATGGCGTCTGGCTGCGTCCCTTCGCCAACTTCATCTACGCGATGCCGCCGCTGGTGAGCGACGCGGCGACGGTCGCGCGCATCGGCGCGGCGCTGGCCGACCTCGCATCCTGCCCGCCCGGCCCCGAAACGAGCGGGGACTTCCATGAGTGAGCGGAACTACGCGGTCAAGATGCGGGCTTCGGCCGGCGGCGCGCACATCTCCGGCGCGGAGAAGATCGTGCCCGCGGCGGCGGTGCCGCGCACGGTCGCGCAGCTCGCGGAGCGCGCGCTGACGCACGCGAAGGGCGTGCCCGACTTCGTCAACGTCAAGATCGAGGACCCCGGCGAGATCCTGCGCCTCGAGTCCCTGCCGGTGACGACGCATGTCACGGCGACGGCCGCGGAGGGATGGGCGAAGGCGACGGAGCTGCTGAAGGGGGCGGGAATCGTCCGCATCGGCGAAATCATGGCGCGCTTCGGCGAAACCTCGTCCATGCGCGGGGCGATGCTGCTGGACGCGGACACGCTCGAGCGCCTCGAACCGGATCCCGCGCGCGGCGTGCGGGCGACGTACATGGACGATGCGGAGTCGCTTCTGAAGGGATCCGCAAGCGGCAAGAACCACTACGCCGAGGCGATCGTGCTCGCGACGAAGGTGCAGCACGCGCCCGGCATCGTGGGCGAAATCTGCGTCTCCGACGACCCCGACTACGTGACGGGCTACGTCGCGACGCGCGACCTGGGCTACTGCCGCATCACGACGATCAAGGAGAAGGGCTCGCCGGACGGCGGCCGCATCTTCCTCTACCGCGGTCCGCGGGAGCAGGTCGCCGAGACCCTCCGTTTCCTGGAGGAACAGCCCGTCGTCGTCGAGCACGTGCCCGTGCTGGGCGCGGTCGCGGCGGAACGGCGCTGGGACGGCCTCGCGGCCGAGCTGGAGGGCTTCCGTGCGGCGGGCCTGAACCGCGTCTGCACGACGCTCGACGCGCCGACGGGACCGACGGCCGTCGTGGACGGGAAGCCGCTCGTCGTCCTATCCTCGAACGACTATCTCGACCTTGCGCGCGACCCGCGCGTGACGCGGGCCGCCGCGGACGCGGCGCGGCAATGGGGCGCCGGTTCGGGCGGCTCCCGCCTGACGACGGGCACGCAGCCGCCGCACGCCGCGCTCGAGGCGCACCTGGCCCGCTTCAAGGGCACCGAGTCCGCGCTTGTCTGGGCGACGGGCTACATGGCGAACGTCGGCACCGTCTCCGCCCTCGTGCGGAAGGGCGACGCGATCCTTTCGGACGAGCTGAACCACGCCTCGATCATCGACGGCTGCCGTCTTTCGGGCGCGGATGTCGTCGTCTACCGCCATGCGGACCTGGACGACCTCGAGCACAAGCTCGCGGGCTGTCGCGAGCACCGCCGCCGGCTTGTCGTCTCGGACGCCGTCTTCTCGATGGACGGCGACCTGCTCGACCTGCCGCGCTTCCTGGAAATCTGCCGCCGCCACGACGCCTTCTCGATGATCGACGAGGCGCATGCGACGGGCGCGCTGGGCGCGACGGGGCGCGGGTTGTGCGAACACTTCGGCTGCGGCCACCCCGATGTCCTGCTGGGCACGCTCTCCAAGGCGCTCGGCGTGGAGGGGGGCTTCGTGTGCGGGTCGCGGCTGCTCGTCGACTACCTGCGGAACCGGTCGCGGGCCTTCATCTTCTCCACGGCGCCCGGCGCCGCGAACGCGGCCGCGGCCGACGCGGCGCTCGCCGTGCTCGAGGCGGAACCGGAGCGCGTGGCGCGCCTGCGGGCGAACACGGCGTTCTTCGTCGCGGAACTCGCGAAGCACGGCATCCGGACGCGGACCGACAGCGCGATCGTGCCGATTCTCGTCGGGGACGAGAAGAAGGCCCTCGCGGTCGCGGAGAAGGTCCGGGCCGCGGGCTTTCTGATTCCCGCCATCCGCTACCCGACCGTCGCGAAGGGCCAGGCCCGCCTGCGCGCGGCCGTCATGAGCGCGCACACCGAGGCCCAGCTCTCCGCCGCGGCCGAGTCGGTTGCCCGCGCCCTCCGCGGGTGAGGTCGGCCAAAATTGGCCATCTGCCAGGTGCCGCAGGAAATATCGCCAGACTTCCCCATCCCCCTCCCTCCCCTCGCCGAGCAGAAGGCGATTGTCAAGCGGGGCGACGAGCTGATGGCGTTGAGACTACCAGCCAATCACAAGAAAGTACTTGCCTGACTATGCTACGCAACGAGTGTTGCGTTGGCCACTGGAAGGCGGGATGACAAGATGTCATTCCCTTGTAATTGTTTTG
>JAEDMN010000287.1 GCA_016302985.1 Kiritimatiellia bacterium
GCGCCCTGTCAGAACGGCGTCCCGCGGACGCCTAGACAGGCTGTGGACATCACACGGAAAGAAGGTGAGAACATGAACGTCAAGAAACTCGTTGTCGCGCTGGTTGCGGTCACGGCCTGTTCGGCGGCCTTCGCCCACCACCATGGCGGCTTCCACCGTGGCGGCTTCCATCACGGGGGCTTCCATCACGGGGGCTTCCATCACGGGGGCTTCCATCACGGGGGCTACCACCATGGCTGGTGCCACCGTGGCTGGGGCTGGGGGGCGGCCGGCTTCGCCGCGGGCTGCGTGGCGGGCGCCGTCGCACGTGGCTACTACGGCTATCCGTACAGCTACGGCGGCTACTACGCGGCTCCCGCCGTGTACCCGGCCGGCTATGCCGCGCCCGTGGTGACGGCGCCGGTCGTGACGGCCCCCGTCGTCACGACGCCCGTCGTCTACCGCACCTGGTAGGCCCGCTGCGCGGCACGGTAGGGCGCGACGTCCCGTCGCGCCGGGAAAAGGAAGGCTCCCGCGGATTCCGCGGGAGCCTTCTTCCGTTTTCCGCCGGATTGCGGAAGGGGCCCTACTTGGAGAAGACCACCTGCGGCATGCCGGGCTTGCGCACGCGGATGACGCCGATCTGGTACCAGCGCTGGCGGATGTTCCTGAACACCGTCTTCAGGCGCGGGAGGGAGGCCTTCGGGATGATCAGCACGTAGCCGACGCCCATGTTGAACACGCGGTACATCTCGTCGTGGTCGACCTTGCCCTGGCGCTCGATGAACTTGAAGATCGTCGGGACCTCCCAGGCCGTGCGGTCGATCTCGCAGACCGTCGAGGCCGGCAGGACGCGCGGGATGTTGTCCTGGAAGCCGCCGCCCGTGATGTGGGCCATGCCGTTGATCTTGATCTTGTTGTCCATCAGGCGGGTGACCGGCTTGAGGAAGCTGGAATGGACCGCGAGGAGCGCGTCGCCGACCGTCTGGTTCGTACCCGGGAGCTTGTCGTTGGGCGACATCTGGCAGATGTCGAAGAACACCCGGCGCGCGAGCGAGTAGCCGTTCGTCTGGAGGCCCGTGGAGGGGAGGCCGATCACGAGGTCCCCGGCGCGGATGGACTGGCCCGTGATGAGCTGCTTGCGGGAGACCGTGCCGACGATCGTGCCGGTGAGATCGTACTCGCCGGCGGGGTACAGGCCGGGAAGCTCCGCCGTCTCGCCGCCCAGGAGGGCCATGCCGTTCTCCTTGCAGGCCTTGCAGAGGCCGGAGACGATCTGCTTGAAGACCGGACCGTCGAACTTGGACGTGCCGACATAGTCCATGAAGAAGAGGGGCTTGGCGCCCTGGACGAGGATGTCGTTCACGCAGTGGTTCACGATGTCCTGTCCGACCGTGTCGTGCTTCTTCATCATCACGGCGACCTTGAGCTTCGTGCCGACGCCGTCGGAGGAGGAGACGAGAAGCGTGTCCTTGGTGCTGCCCTGGGGCAGGCGGCAGAGCCCGCCGAAGGAACCGATTCCGCCGACGACGTTGGCCGTCTTGGTTGCGCCGACCATGGTTTTCACGGCCTTCAGCGCGTCCATCTTGTTGTCGATGTTCACGCCTGCTGCGGCGTATGCCGACTTGCTGGCGGCCTTGGCGGAGGGCACGGAATTCATCGTGATGTTTCTCCTTTGTGGAATCGTCCTTAGTTGAGCGAAAAACGGCCATATTCTACCAAATTTTTTTTCTAGGCGCAACCCCCTTGACATTTCAAGGCTTAAAGTGCTATCATTCCCCCTTGACAAAACAGCCTATAATAGAACTGTATACTGGAGACTTCATGGCAACGAAGAAGAGCACGAAGACGGCCCGTCCCGAGAAGGAGCCCGCCAAGTCGTCCGCGAAGAAGAAGGTGGTGTCCGCCAAGAAGGCGCCCGCGCGGAAGAAGGCCCGGACGGACGACTTCGAGGAGGTGGCCCCGGCCGACGCGATGCTCGCCGACGTTCCGGACGCCGAAGTCGAGGAGGAGCAGTTCCAGTCGACGTACGAGGACGAGGCCGTCGCGGCGGAGGCCGAAGAGGAGGCCCGCGCGCTGGACATCGACAAGGTCGCGGGCGATGTCGCCGCGGAATCGGGCGACCTCGACGGGGAGCATGCGCCGGCGGACGCGGGCGACGTGCCGGACCAGGCCGAATTCGACGAGCTGATGCCGCTCGAGGACATGCCGATCCAGCCCTCCACGTCGATCTACGGCGACGACTTCGACCCCGAGGACATGGGGTCCTATGCCGGACGCAGCGTCCTGGGCGCCGAGGAGCGCAACGCGGTCATCCAGGAGGTCAAGCAGCTGGCCGAGAAGAACGGCGGCTACGTGACGTACGGCGAGCTGAACCGCTGCATCCCGGCGACGGTCGCGGACGAGACGGCGCTCGAGGAATACGGCCAGATCCTGGACCAGCTCGGCGTCAAGGTTATTTCCGACGAGGACGTCGAGGCGTTCCGGGCGAACAAGGACCGCCAGGGCGACATGCGCACGCAGGCCGCGCGCGTGCAGGAGATGTTCGACGACCCGATCCGCATGTACCTCCACCAGATGGGCCAGGTCCCGCTGCTCAGCCGTGACGAGGAAGTGCGCATCTGCCGGCAGATCGAGGAGGCCGAGGCGCAGACGAAGGACATGTTCAACCGCTTCGCCTTCACGCCCCGCATGTACATGGGGCTGCTGGACAAGCTCGAGGGCATGCAGGAGCGCTTCGACCGCGTGGTGACGGACAAGTTCGAGGACAACCGCGACAAGTACATGGAGCAGCTTCCCGACTTCCGCAAGGCGCTCCAGCGCGTCTCCCAGCGCCTCAACGACGCGCAGGAGAAGCTCGCGGACGTCATGCGCAACCGCAAGAAGGCGACGCCCCAGCAGATCCGCGGCGCGGAGAAGGGCGTGCAGAACGCCCGCGAGGACCTGAAGAAGACCTTCGACGACCTCAACTTCAAGCAGAAGGTCCTCGAGACGCTCTGCATGGAGGCGGAGGAGACGATCTACCTGCCCTACAAGAAGCAGCTCAAGCGCAAGACGACGCTGCTCGCGCAGCATCCCTCGAAGAAGCGCGACGCCGAGCTGGCCGAGACCCGCGCGAAGCTCGAGAAGTTCGAGGCGCTCTTCGGCATGTCCTCGGAGGAGTTCCTCCAGACGTTCGGCAGCCTCATGGTCGTGCTCCGCAAGGGCCAGGAGGCACGCACGAAGATGGTCGAGGCGAACCTGCGCCTCGTGATCTCGATCGTCAAGAAGTACATGAACCGCGGCCTCAGCTTCCTCGACCTCATCCAGGAGGGCAACACGGGCCTGATGAAGGCCGTCGAGAAGTTCGAGTACCAGCGCGGCTACAAGTTCTCGACCTATGCCACCTGGTGGATCCGCCAGGCCGCCACCCGCGCGATCGCGGACCAGGCCCGCACCATCCGCATCCCGGTGCACATGGTCGAGACGATCAACAAGC
>JAEDMN010000288.1 GCA_016302985.1 Kiritimatiellia bacterium
CTGCCCGAGCTGATCGGCCAGTTCGGCGTCGGCTTCTACGCGGCGTTCATGGTGGCCGACCGCGTGCGCGTCGTCTCGCGGAAGCGCGGCGAGTCCGCGGCCTACCAGTGGGAGAGCGACTGCGGCGGCACGTACACGATCGGCGACGGCGCGCGCGAGGCGTACGGCACGAGCGTCGAGCTGCACCTGCGCCCCGGGTTCGAGGAGTACCTCGACGAGTGGCGCGTGCGCGGCCTGGTCAAGTCCTATTCGGACTTCATCGCCTACCCGATCTACTTCAAGGGCCTGCCCGAGAAGCCCGCGGAGGAGAAGAAGGAGGGCGACGGCGCGGTCGAGGTCAAGGAGGAGCCGAAGCCCCTCAACACGATGACGGCCCTCTGGAAGCGCGCGAAGAAGGACGTGAAGCCCGAGGAGTACGCCGAGTTCTACAAGCACCTCACGCGCGACTACGCCGACCCGCTGGAGACGATCCACTTCTCCGGCGAGGGCCAGGTCGAGTTCAAGGCGCTGCTGTTCCTGCCGAAGCAGGCGGGCATGGACATCTACATGCCGAACAACAAGCGCGGCCTCTCGCTCTACGTGCGCAACGTGTTCATCGGCGACGACTTCGAGATGCTGCTGCCGGAGTACCTCCGCTTCGCGAAGGGCGTGGTGGACAGCGCGGACCTGCCGCTCAACGTGAGCCGCGAGATGCTGCAGGACGACGCGGTGATCCGCAAGATCAAGCAGGCCGTGACGTCCAAGATCCTCGCGACGCTGCTCGAGATGAAGGAGAAGAGGGAGGACGCCTACAAGGACTTCTACGCGGCGTTCGGGCGCGTCCTGAAGGAGGGCGTGCGCAGCGACTTCGCGAACGCGGACCGCATCAAGAAGCTGCTGATGTACCCGTCCGCCAAGACGGCGGACGGCAAGCTGGTCTCGCTCGACGCGTACGTCAAGGCGATGCCCGCGACCCAGAAGGACATCTACTTCCTGACGGCCGAGCGCCTCGAGGACGCGCGGCACTCGCCGCAGATCGAGCAGGCGCTCAAGCACGGCTGCGACGTGCTCTTCTTCGTCGATCCCGTCGACGAATGGCTCGTGGACGACTTCCGGGAGTACGAGGGCAAGAAGCTCGTCGACGTCGCGAAGGGCGACGTCCAGTTCGGCAGCGAGGAGGAGCAGAAGGCCGAGAAGGAGGCGAACGAGAAGTCCGCGGCCGACCTGCGCCCGTTCCTCGACGCGGTGAAGGACCAGCTGCGCGACAACGTCGCGGACGTGCGGGTCTCCACGCGCCTCGCCGATTCGCCGTGCTGCCTCGTCGCGGGCCAGAACGCGCTGTCCGCCTCGATGGAGCGCATGCTGCGCGCGATGAACCAGGACGTGCCGCACGAGAAGCGCACGCTCGAGATCAACGCCGCCCATCCGCTTGTCGAGAAGATGAAGGGCCTCTCCGGCGACGCGCTGAAGGACGCCGTCGAGCTGCTCTACGACCAGGCGCTCATCGCCGAGGGGTCGGCGGTGCCCGACCCCGGCCGCTTCACGAAGCTGCTCACGCAGCTCATGCTCAAGTAGCGGCATGAAGGGCGCGGTGCTGGTCACGGGCGGCGCGAAGCGGATCGGGAAGGCGGTCTGCGACGCGCTGCGGGCGCGCGGATGGACCGTCCTGGTCCACTCGCGCGACGCCGCGAACCCGCTCCGCGCCGAACTGTCCGACCCCGCCGCGGCCGCGGACCTCTTCCGGCGCGCGGTGGAGGCGGCGCCGGACCTGTGCGCGGTCGTCAACAACGCGTCCGCGTTCTCCATCGCCCCCGCGCTCCCGCCGGACGAAGCCGCGCGGCTGATGCGGGTGAACGCCGGGGCGCCCGTCGAACTGGCGATCCTGCTCGCGCGCCGGATGCGCGCGACGGGCCGCAGGGGCGCCGTGGTGAACATGCTGGACACGCGCGTGCTGGGCGCCGCCGACGCGTCCCCGACGCCCTACGGGCGCTCCAAGGCCGCCCTGCGCGACGCCACGCTGCGCCTGGCGCGCGCGGAGGCGCCGTTCCTGCGTGTCAACGCGGTCGCGCCGGGACCCGTGCTGCTGCCCGCCGATCCGTCCTGTTCGGAACCCGGCGGGGCCGTCCTGCTCGACCGCCGGCCCGCCCCGGAGGACGTGGCCGAGGCCGTCGCCTTCCTGCTCGGGGCCGGTTCCCTGACCGGCCAGATCCTGGCCGTCGACGCCGGCCAGTCCCTCCTCCGCGCCTAGCCCGAATCCACCTTCCGCTCCCGCTTTTCCCCGCTTTCCCCTCGCGTGCGCGCGCGTATTCTGGTATAATACGCGCAATAAGAATTTCGAGGGAGAGCCATGTCCGAAGAACAGCAGACCGCGAACGAGACCGCCGCCGCCGAATCCGCGCCGCAGACGCCCCAGCCGGGCAGCTACGACGCCGCCAACATCCAGGTTCTGGAGGGCATGGAGGCCGTCCGCAAGCGCCCCGCCATGTACATCGGCGACACGGGCGAGCGCGGCTACCACCACCTCGTGTACGAGGTCGTGGACAATTCGATCGACGAGGCTCTGGCGGGCTACTGCACGCTCGTCGACGTGCAGATCAACGCCGACGGCTCGCTGAGCGTGACGGACAACGGCCGCGGCATCCCGGTCGACATGCACCCGACGCAGCACCGCCCCGCCATCGAGGTCGTGCTCACGATCCTGCATGCGGGCGGCAAGTTCGACGGCTCCAACTACAAGGTCTCCGGCGGCCTGCACGGCGTCGGCGTGAGCTGCGTGAACGCGCTCTCCGACTGGATGAAGGTCGAGGTCAAGCGCGGCGGCAAGGTCCACCACATCGAGTTCTCGCGCGGCCACGTGACGAAGCCGCTCGAGGTCGTGGGCGAATGCGGCGGCGAGACGGGCACGAAGGTGACGTTCTTCCCGGACCACTCGATCTTCACGTGCCATGCGTTCAAGTGGGAGATCCTCTGCAACCGCCTGCGCGAGCTCGCGTTCCTGAACAAGGGCGTGCGCATCCACTTCAAGGACAACGAGGGCGAGGACCACCACGAGGAGACGTTCTACTACGAGGGCGGCATCGACGCGTTCGTCGGCTACCTGAACACGAACAAGACCCCGCTTTCGCCGGTCATCCACTTCGAGGGCCAGAAGGTGTGCACGCGCCTCGACGGCACGTACACGATCACGGCCGAGGTGTCGATGCAGTACACCGACACGTACTCCACGATCGAGCAGACGTACTGCAACAACATCCACACGGTCGAGGGCGGCACGCACCTCACGGGCTTCCGCCGCGCGCTCACCGCGACGATCAACAAGTACGGCGCGGACAACAAGCTGATCAAGGAGAAGGAGAAGATCTCCGGCGACGACATGCGCGAGGGCCTCACGGTCGTCGTGTCCGTCAAGGTGCCGCAGCCGCAGTTCGAGGGCCAGACGAAGACGAAGCTCGGCAACGGCGAGGTGGACGGC